>JAOZUU010000336.1 GCA_029938515.1 Desulfobacterales bacterium
AGAAATTCGAACGCAATTGAAACCGCAACCCCTGTCCGAGGCGGTTCGACGGGAGATGGACGGAATCGTAAAACGTGCCGATGAGCAGCTTGTCGGAAATCTGGGATCGAAATAAGGGTCCGCGTAAAATGTGAGGTTATTTTTGTGCGAGCCTTAAGCCTTGCAGGCGTATGAAAACTTCAATCTATCAATTTTGCAAACGAAACCATCTCTTCGATATCTCGGCCTACCTGGTTCTGATGGTCGGGGGCGTGCTTTTTCTCCTCAAAGGTGCTGAAGATCAGGGATATTACTGGCAGTGGTTTCGGATTCCCAAATTCCTTTATGAATTCGACGACGGCCGATTCATTGCGGGACCCATTCTGGAAGGACTCAAGATCACCCTCAACATCACCTGGATCAGCCTTATTCTGACCTACATCATCGGGCTGGTGACGGCCTTGATGCGCCTTTCCAACTCGTTGCTGGCAAGGGGTATTGCCCGCGTCTATCTTGAGATTGCGCGCAACACGCCCTTACTGGTGCAAATATTCTTTATGTATTTCGTTGTCGCCCCCATTCTAAATATCGATCGGTTCGTCGCCGGGGTTCTGGCGCTGAGCCTGTTTGAAGGGGCCTACGCCTCGGAAATTTATCGGGCCGGCATCGTGGCCGTCAACAAGGGGCAATGGGAAGCCTCCTACACATTGGGATTGAGTACCTACCAGGAATATCGTTACATCATTCTGCCCCAGGCCATACGGCGGATTCTTCCACCTTTGACCAGCCAGGCGATTTCCCTTATCAAGGATTCGTCACTGGTCAGCGTCATTGCCATATACGAGATGACCATGTATGCTAATGAAATCGCTTCAGAGACATTCCTGGTATTTGAGATATTCTTTACCATTGCGGCAATTTATCTGGCACTGGCGCTGATCCTGTCGCGAGGCGTGGCCTATTTTGAAAATCGCTACAGGGTAGTGTCTTAACATTGAGGTACGCGCATGAGCACCAAACAATTTGGTGATTACATTATTCGTGTCGACAGCATCGACAAGACCTTTGACAATGGTGTCGTGGCGCTGAAAAACTTTTCCACAAACATTCGCCGCAGCGAAGTTATGGTTGTTATCGGACCGTCCGGATCCGGAAAATCAACATTTCTGCGGTGTCTGAACGGGCTGGAGGAGATCGATTCAGGCTCGATCACCATCGACGGTATTCCGCTTGACAACGACAAGAAAAATCGTCTGGAAATCCGCAAGGAAGTAGGCATGGTATTTCAGCACTTCAATCTCTTCCCGCACCTGACGGTTCTGAGAAACATCTCGCTGGCACAGATGCTCGTACGCAAACGCTCCAGGAGTGAAGCTGAAGACGAAGCCATGCAGCTGCTAAAAAAGGTGGGCATATCAGACAAGGTCGAATGCTTTCCCAGCCAGCTCAGCGGGGGACAGCAGCAGCGGGTAGCCATTGCCAGAGCGCTGGCGATGAAACCGAAAGTCATGATGTTCGATGAGGCAACCAGTGCCCTCGACCCGGAGATGATCGGGGAGGTCCTTGAGGTGATGAAGGATCTGGCTGTTGAGGGCATGACCATGGTTGTCGTTACCCACGAAATGGGATTTGCCCGGGAAGTCAGTGACTGGGTTATTTTTATGGAGGATGGCATGAAAGTGGAAGAAGGAACGGCAGAACACTTTTTCACCGATCCGAAAAAAGATCGTACCAAGCTTTTTCTCAGTCAAATCCTTGAATGAGGAGAGGAAGTGAGAAGAAACAATTATAGGCTTTCAGATAATGTTTTTGGCAAGGCTAGAGGGAGCCCCCCTGAGTAAGGCGTACAAGGCGTACGTAGTTGAAGGGGGGGCGACCGATAACGCAGCCCAAAAACTTTATCTGGAAGACTATATAACCTACCAACAGCAAAGGAGACGAAGACAATGAAAAAAAAGATGACGGGGAAAAGACGTGCGTTGGCGATTACGACGGCTGTTTTGATGACATTGATGTTCTGCCTTGCGGGCTCTGTGTCTGCCGATGATATCAACAAACAACTTGCCAAGTCCAGCATCATCGACAAGGTGATGCGCAAAGGTAAGCTGCGGGTCGGCCTTTCCTCATTTGTACCCTGGGCCATGCAGGACAAAAAGGGAGAGTGGGTCGGATTCGAGATTGATGTGGCCAAACAACTGGCCGAAGACATGGGCGTCAAGATCGAGTTTGTACCCACCAAGTGGGAAGGCCTCATTCCGTCGCTTCTGACCGGCAAATTTGACCTGATTATCGCCGGGATGACCGGAACACCCCAGCGGGCCTTGAAAATCAACTTCACGACGCCCTACGATTATGCAGGTATGAATGTCGTGGTCCACAAGAATTTTGCAGCTGGGGTCACCGACTATATGGACCTGGACAAAAAAGGCAACACCATTGTTGCGCGGTTGGGCACCACCGGCGCCGCGTTGGCCAAGGGGACCTACAAAAACGCGAAAGTGCGGCTGTTCCCCGACGAAGGCCCCATGGTTCAGGAACTCCTGAACGGTAAGGCGACTGCTTTTCTGGGCACAGCTCCCCAGCCGGCTCAGCTGGCTGCCAAATATCCCGACACTCTGGTGTTTCTGGACAAGAATCTGGAGCAACAGCCCATCTGCATGGGTATCCCCAAGGGCGACCCGGATACGCTTGCCTATTTGAACAACTGGATTACCGTCGTGCGCAACAACGGTTTCATTAAAAAGAAGGTCGACTACTGGTGGAAAAGCCTGGAATGGGAATCACTGCTAAAATAAAGTATATCCTATGGGACCTGGCTTTGGATTGCCTGTAGGAAGAATTTTTTCTCCAATTATCTGAACCAGAAAATACAGAAAAAGATTGAACATCGAACATTGAACGCTCAATATCCAACGTCGAATGTGGTAGGCACTTCGTTTTATCTCATCTATAAAAAAAATAGAATGCCCATTCGATGTTCAGCGTTCGATGTTGGACGTTCATCTTTGAAAAGTTGCCAGAGTGAAGGTTCCATGTACAAAAAAAAGATAGGGTTAAAAAAATCAGACCTTATTGTGGGCGCCCTTTTCCTGATTGTTGGCGTGGTCATCTATTACCGGGTGGAAATCGGGCTCAACTACAACTGGGACTGGGGAAAGATTCCCCAATTCCTGTTCCGCTTTGATGAAGAGAGCGGGAAATGGGTATCCAACGTGTTGATGTGGGGCCTGTTCAACACCATCCGGCTCAGTATTTTCGGCACCATTCTGGCCATTATCCTGGGGACAATTATGGGGATCTGCCGATCTTCCAAGGTGGTGTTCCTCAGGCTGATCAGTGGCACCTATGTCGAAACCATGCGTAACCTGCCGCCGCTGGTAATCATATTTATCGTCTATTTTTTCATCGGAACCCATCTGCTGCCATACAGTGGTATCGGCGATGCATTGGAAGGCCGGGACAACCTCCTGGTATCGATTGTGACCTTTTGCCTAGCCCCGCCGGAGCACCTCACGACCTTCCTGTCCGCCCTGTTCACCCTGGCGATCTTCGAGGGTGCCTATATTACCGAAATCGTCAGAGCCGGGATCCAGTCCATCCGAAAAGGCCAGTGGGAAGCGGCCCACTCTCTGGGCCTGACAAAATACCAGCAGATGAGATACATCATACTGCCACAGGCCTTCCAGCGTATTCTGCCGCCTCTGGCCGGCCAATTCATCTCCCTGATCAAGGACTCATCCATCGTTTCAGTCATTTCCATCCCCGAACTATCCTTCAGGGCTAATGAGCTGATGACCGGAACCCTGCTCACCATGGAAATATGGATAACGGTTACCATCATGTATCTCATGCTCACCCTGCCTTGTTCAGTCGCGATTCAAAAATTAGAAGAGCGTGTTGCCAGAAGTTTGAGGTAATGCCGGCCTGAATGTTTCATTCATAGTTTTAAAAACCCGGCATGCCCGTCCTGGTTTTTTCTTGAGCAATTATATTCATCCATTCCACTTCAAAATACTTATTCTTTCTTCTCTTTTCAACTATTCCGATTTCTTCCCATCAATGTAGAATTGTGGAAGACAAAACCTTTTCTACAGCCCTTTTCATTTGTTCCATACGAACATCGAGGCTGCCGGTATAACCCAGGGCG
>JAOZUU010000337.1 GCA_029938515.1 Desulfobacterales bacterium
TGCCTGAATTATGGTATCTTCAATATCCGGACATTCAAGAAATATGCCATTTATTGTTCCACTCGGGAAATATGAGAAAAGCCCTCGCCTTGGGTGTCATTCATCATCGTTGGTAACATCCCCCTATATCCCCCTTCAAAGGGGGACTTTGATTCCCCCTTTGAAGGGGGAGATAGGGGGATGTAAAATAAGGATTACCCAAGAAAAGAAACCAAAATGCATATTTTAATATTAGGCGGCGATGGTTATCTCGGCTGGCCAAGCGCAATGTATTTTTCCGAGTTGGGTTATGATGTTACCGTCGTCGATAATTATTTCAGGCGCAACGCCTGCACGGAATTGGATGTCGGGATGCTTTATCCGGTGCCCACGTTGATCGAACGGGCCAAGATCTGGCACGAACTGACCGGAAAAGAAATCAAGGTCGTGATCGGTGATCTGACTGATCCCGAACTCATGCGCTCCTTATTCAAAGGGACCATTGCGTATACCTGGGCAACCGACGGAACCTTTGCGGGCCTTCCCGGCACCGTCATCCATTATGCTGAGCAGCCCTCTGCCCCTTACTCACTGATCAACTATAAATATGCGAACATAACGATCAGCAACAACCTGCTGGTGACCAATAATCTGATGTTCGCGCTGAGAGATTTTTCCCGGGATACGCATGTCATTCATATCGGAACCATGGGTGAGTACGGCACGCCCAACATCGATATTGAGGAGGGATGGCTCGACATCGAGCATAAAGGCAGAAAAGACAAATTTCTCTTCCCGCGCCAGGCCAGCTCCCTGTATCACACGACCAAAATTATGGATACGGACCTCATGTGGTTTGCCGTCCGCATGTGGGGTCTCAAAATTACTAATCTCATGCAGGGGCCGGTCTACGGGATAGAGACGGCGGCCTCCCGGAAAGATGATCGTTTAAAAACAATTTTCAATTATGATGAGATTTTCGGCACCATTATCAACCGCTTTATTGTGCAGGCCATTGTCGATTATCCCCTGACGGTATACGGCAAAGGGGGGCAGACGCGGGGATATCTGAATATTAATGATACATTGCAATGTGTTCATCAGTCTGAGAAGAATCTTGCCGGTAAGGGAGAATTGCGCATATTCAATCAGATCATGGAGACTTTCAGTGTAATGGATCTAGCCCGCATGACCCGACAGGTCGGCCGGAAGCTTGGATATGACGTTCAGATCCAGCACCTTGAAAATCCCCGCAAGGAATTGGAGGAACATTACTACAACCCGACCTACCAGGGACTTCTGGATTTGGGCGTTACCCCCCATTACCTCACCGAAAAAGAGCTGGAAAAAATGTTTCGCGGGGTCGAACCGTATCGAAACAACATTCGGAAAGATGTGATTTTCCGGGGAATAAAATGGTAAGGAAATGGTTGATTACGGGCGGCTGCGGCTTTATTGGCCGTAGCCTGGTCAAACAGCTCGTTGATGAAGGATGGCATCAAATTTGCGTCATAGACAACCTGAGTGTCGGATCAAGAGAAGATTTGGGCGAAGTCTGCCGGTATCAGGAAATCGGACCGGGTGAGCCATCAGTGGGGTCAGCGACTGTTCAATTGTTGATCGCGGATATTTTAGATCCGGATACTGCCATGCGAATTACAAAGAACAGGGATGTTATTGTCCATTTGGCGGCCAATACAGGGGTGCCGGCATCGGTACAGAATCCACGGAAAGATTGCATGGCCAATGTTATCGGCACGATCAATTATCTGGAAGCAGCACGTAAAAACGGGGTCAGGCGATTTGTCTTTGCGTCCAGCGGCGCACCGGCAGGGAACTGTGAGCCGCCCATTCACGAGGAAATAGCCCCGCATCCGATATCGCCCTATGGGGCGGGAAAGTTGGCCGCCGAGGGATATTGCTCGGCCTATTATCATTCATTTGGTCTTGAGACGGTTGCGTTGCGGTTCGGGAATGTTTACGGGCCGCTGTCTTCTAAAAAAACCAGTGTCATCGCCAAGTTTATCAAACGCGCTTTGGCGGGAAAGCCACTTGAAATTTACGGGGATGGCAGTCAGACCAGAGATTTTATTTATATTGCTGACCTGGTTACCGCCATCCGGCGCGCGGTGGATGTTGAGGGCATCGGCGGCGAAACATTTCAGATCGCCACTGCGCGGGAGACAACGGTATCCGAAATGACTAAAAAATTGCTAAACTGTTTGAAAATTCAGACCGATCTGGGAGATGTTTATCCTGTTTGTTTACCGGAGCGGGTAGGGGATGTGAAACGCAATTTTTCCGATACCCGCAAAGCATTAAAATACATGGATTGGCAGGCGTCGATCGGGATGGATGAGGGATTGAGAAAGACCGTAACCTGGTTTTTAAATGACAGGGAGAGATTTGTGGCCTGAAGCTGGTGGTAAACCGGGTTGGGATATTCAGAGGGCGCACTTTTTTCTTGACCCTTTGTTCACTTAGTGATAATCTTTTTAGAAGGTTGTATTAAGCTTTACGAATTTAGACCCTTGAAAAATATCAAATTTGTCTATTTTCAAGGAAATGATAGTGTTTAACCAATTGGATATATTGAATATTACGATTATTTAACTTTGAGCTTGACCTGCCTGTCAAAGACCTGCGTAGGATGGAATTGGGCAAAAGGGGCATTTTCCAAAAACTTCGTACGGTTATAAATATTTCTAAGTGGTTAAATGAGATATTACAGAAAAAATTATGGACAACATGTAATAATAAGTATATTTGTAATTATACTTAATGTGGCCGCCCTTGGATACAATAATGTATCGTGGGCGGTTATAAAAGAAGCCGAAACGGATGTTTTTTCTTTTGAATGCAAAAACAGGCCGTTAATAAAGGTTGTTGATGAAATTTCGAATTTGACGGGCACCAAAATTATAATAAACGAAAAGTGGGCAAAATGGCCGGTAACTGTGAAATTAAAACAAATTTCCACGAATCGGGCCCTGAAAAGAATACTTAGGAGATTAAATCACGCGATCATTTATAGGACGGATAACAGGATTTCAGTAATTATTATGGGTGAACCCAAGTTGGGTTTTGGTGGCGCCAATTTGGTTGACCCGTTAGATGCTGAAGTCGTTCCACCGGATATACCTGGCGACAGAGGAATTACCCAGCGTGAATTAAATCAAATAGTAGCTCAAAAGAACAAGATAGATCCACTCGATATTGAGGTTGTACCCCCGGATAATCCGGGAGAAAAGGGAATAACACAACGCGAACTTAATGAAATAAAATCCAAACAGGAGAAACCGGATCCCATGAGTATTGAGGTGGTTCCTCCCGAAGAGCCTGGTGGAAAGGGGGTCACGCAGCAGGAATATGAGGCTATCAAGGCATCACAGGAAAAGGTGGATATTTTAGATCTTGAGGTCGTTCCGCCTGACGAGCCCGGTCAGAAGGGAATAACCCAGAGAGAATTAAATAAAATGAAATCGGCTGGCAGGATTGAATAATGTTAGGTTAAGGTAAAATTGGTTAAGGCAAAAATTGGACGACTGATTTAATTAATATATAAAAAAAAGGAGAAATGACCATGAAGTTAAGAAAAATTTCAATCGCTTTTATCGTTATTCTGAGTGTTGGGTGTCTTTTTGCAGCAACGGCAAGTGCCGCCTGGTACACTTGTGCGGTCAACAATGTAGGCGCTACCCAAACCGGGATAAGGGTTCGGTTGACGGATGATGGGGGGGCTTTTTCCAATACATGGTTTGAAGTCGCTCCTGGGAAAGATAAAGAGTCAATGGCTACCGCGCTTACAGCAATAAGCACCGCCAAGAAGGTACTGGTACAGCTTAACTCTGTTTCAGCGTTCTCGGAACTTTTGGGGATCTATATCGTAGAATAGGCCGGGAAAAGAAAATTTTCGTCGCCTGTGGTAAAAGGCTTTAGGGAAGCCCCTGGGACTATACAACAAAAACGCCAGTCGTTCAGGCTGCTGAAACAATGGGTTGAACGGCGATTGACAGAATAGTGTAAACCTTTTACGGTCTACCCTAATCGGTGAAACGGAGGCGATTCCTTTTTAGGAATCTGCCTCCGGTGGGGTGTAAATCAACCCTGTTGTAGAAATCAAGCGGCCAGCAATTTTTCAGTTCG
>JAOZUU010000338.1 GCA_029938515.1 Desulfobacterales bacterium
CTAACCTGGAACACGCCTGAACAGGGAGTTGCTGTTTCGGCACCTGATAATTTGATTCCAAGCGTAAAAATGCAGGCGGCTGAATAACTGTCGTGTTGGCCTTTTTCCCCAGGCATGGCCATGTGGAAGAAGACCAGGAAAAGCTCAAACCAGGAGGATTAGAGTCATGAGGAAAAGAATCAAAATGTTGCAGTTGTCGATGTTATGTTCGGCATTTTTAGCAACCGGTGCCTTTGCCGCCGACCCTGTTGGAGAGCCGGGCCGTGAAGCCGGCAAGCCCAACCCGCTGAAGAATGTTTATTTCGGCGAGCAGCACATGCATACCCAGGCGTCCTTTGATGCATACACGGTGGGTACCCTGGGAACCTGGGACGATGCCTATCGTTTTGGCCGGGGTGAGGAGGTGGAGTTCAAGTGGTCCAATAAGGTCACGCACAAGATGAAGCGCCGTACCCCCTATGATTTTGTTGCGATCACCGATCATGCCCAGTATTTCGGCGTTTTCCAGCTGATGGCCGATCCAAAAAATCCTCTGTCGCAAACCAAATTCGGCAAGGTAATGGGTAAGATGGTCTCGGATCCTAAAAGCGCTGCCCCTGCAGTGATCAGTCTGATTGCAGAACTGGGAGCAGGCATTACAAGACCAAGCCTGCTCACACCGAAGCTTCGCGCCGAACGGTGGCAGGCATTTCTTGATGTGGCTGACAAGTATAACGATCCAGGCAAGTTCACAGCCATGATATCCTTTGAGTGGACCTCACAATACAATTCAGCGAATATGCACCGCAATGTGTTCTTCAAGAACAAACCGCCGGCAGTTCCTTACTCGGCCCTTGACTCGCACATGCCCGAAGACCTCTGGACCTATCTTGAGGCCAATCGCAATGCGGGCATAGATTGCTTTGCCATCCCCCATAACGGTAACCTCTCCGACGGCTGGATGTATTCGCCGAACAAATATCTCGGCGGCCCCATGGATACTGCTTATGCAAAGCGTCAGAGCCTGAACGAGCCACTAACTGAGATCCACCAGACCAAGGGCAACTCGGAAACACATGCCTGGCTCTCGCCCAATGACGAGTTTGCAGAGTTTGAGGTGTTTCCAAATTTGATATCCACGAATACGCCTTCCCAAATCAAGTATGGTTTTCTCCGCCAGGCGCTGGTTGACGGCATGTCGCTGGAGACCAAACTGGGCTACAACCCGTTTAAGTTTGGTATCGTGAGCGGTGCGGACATCCATTCAGCCTACTCAGGCAACGAAGAATGGGACTGGCAGGGTGCGCACGGTATATTAGACAACACGGCGCAGATACGGCTGAACCCTGCGCCAAATGCCACCGGCGTAACGGGGGCGACCGTCACCACCGCCGGTACTACAGCCGTCTGGACAACCGAGAATACCCGCGCCGGTATCTTCGAGGGAATGAAGAGCAAGGAAACCTACGGCACCAGCGGCACCCTGATCCGCCTGCGTTTCTTCGGCGGCTGGGACTATCCTGCAAACCTGGACAAGGACGAGAAGTTCGTAGAAAAGGCCTACAAGAGCGGCGTGCCCATGGGTCAGGACTTACTCAAGAAGCCGGCAAACGTCAAGGCACCGACATTTGCGGTCTGGGCCATGAAGGATCCGGAAAGCGGTAATCTTGATCGTGTCCAGATTGTCAAGGGCTGGGCCAGTTTAAAAACCGGATTTCCACAGGAAAAAATCTACGATATCGCCTGGTCGGATGATCGCAAGCCCGATGCCGCCACCGGCAAGCTGCCTCCGGTCGGCAACACGGTAGACACCAAAAAAGCCACCTATACCAACAATATCGGGGATACCCAGCTGAGCGTGGTCTGGACTGATCCAGACTTTGATCCAAAAATAAAGGCTGTTTACTACGTGCGTGTTCTCGAAATCCCAACCCCGCGCTGGTCCACCTACGACTCGGCCCGCAACAATCTGCCGTTGCCAAAAGACGTACCGGCAACCATCCAGGAGCGGGCGTACTCGTCACCGATCTGGTACACGCCGGAATCTATGATACCGGTCAGGAAGGTAGCCAAGAACTAAATCAACAGACTCATAAATAGACCGAATCTGTTCCTCATGGGTAACCATGGGGAACAAAATCATGGGGAACAAAATCATGAGGAACAAGTCAGGTACATTCTTTAAACTGGTACTGTGCGGGCTTTGCTTGACTGCAAGCGCAGCCTTTGCGGAGACCAAGAAGCCCAACATACTTTTTATCATGGGTGATGACATCGGAATATCCAATATCAGTATCTACAACCACGGTTTGATGGGGTATCAAACGCCCAATATCGACAGCATCGCAAATGACGGCATGCTGTTCACCGATTTCTATGCCGAACAGAGCTGCACGGCCGGTCGCGCCGCCTTCATCACCGGTCAGTACGTCTATCGAACCGGGCTGAGCAAGGTAGGCATGCCCGCAATGAAGTTAGGGATCAGTGACAAAGATCCGACCATCGCCAGGTTTATGAAAGATCAAGGTTACGCCACGGGCCAGTTCGGCAAGAACCACCTCGGTGACCGCAATGAGTATCTGCCGACCGTGCATGGCTTTGATGAGTTCTTTGGATTGCTTTACCACCTCAATGCCATGGAAGGACCGAATAACCCTGATTACCCGCCGGCCAAGCTGTTTCCCGATTTTCTTGGAAAGTACGGTCCCCGCAACGTTCTCCATACCTGGGCGACAGATAAGGATGACCCCACCGTGGATCCGCGTTTTGGTAAAGTGGGCAAGCAGAAGATCGTAGATGCAGGACCGCTCCCACCTGAACGAATGAAAACCTTTGATTATGAGGTGAATAAACTGTCGATCGCTTTCATGAAGAAGGCTGTCGCCGAAGGCAAGCCGTTTTTTGTCTGGCACAACTCCAGCTCGATGCATGAGTTCTCCCATATCCCGGACGAAATCATAGGTCAGGCCGGACTTTGGCAGTCACAGTATCACGATCGTATGGTGGAGCATGACAAGCAGATTGGTGCATTGCTCGCGGCCCTGGAGGAGATGGGTGTTGCTGATAACACCATTGTCGTTTACAGCACGGACAACGGTGCGATGATCAACTCAAAGCCCGATGGGGCAACCACGCCGTTCCGCAGCGAGAAAGTCACCTCCTGGGAAGGCGGTTTCCGTGCGCCGATGATGATTCGCTGGCCGGGTGTGGTCAAGCCGGGAACAGTTTCCAACGAGATCGTCAGTTTGCTTGACTTCTTTCCTACATTAGTTGAAGCAGGCGGTACTCCAGACATCAAAGAAAAACTCAAACAAGGTTATAAGTCCCCATCCAACGGTATGACCTACAAGGTTCATCTTGATGGCTACGATCTCAGGCCTTATTTGAGCGGGGAAGCCCAAACCCCTGAACGAAAGGATTTTATTTATTTTTCCGATGACGGCAGTATATTTGCCGTGCGCTGGAACAACTGGAAGTTCATCTTCATCGAGCAACCGAAACATGGGACTTATGATGTATGGTCATATCCCTACCTCGTTCTTCGAATTCCAAAGATTTTCAATCTGCGTACCGATCCCTACGAGACGGCCGATTACGCATCCAATACCTATTGGGACTTCATGAACCATCATACCTGGATGGTACCTGCAGCCATGAACACGCTCGAGGGATTTATGGAATCGTTGAAGGAGTTTCCGCGTCGAGCGACTCCGCCAAGCTTCGAGCCTAATGACGCGCTGCATGCAATTCAGAAAGCGGCGGTTCAGTGATCGGGCGGTATGCGACAACTTGAATAGTTCGTTTAAACAAAAAATAACTCATGGACAATTTCGTGACTGCCATCGGACCCTTTGGTGGGAAGATCATCGAGACGGACCTCAACGAGAAGGACATCAAGGCACTTAGAAAAGCCCTGAAGAAAGCCTCCTGAGCAGTTCCGAATCCGTGGTTTAGCCCACTTCCCCCTCAACTGATTTGTTGAGGGGGTTGGTTTTCCCCTTGTCCTGATTGATGCGCCAGCCGACGGCGAGCATAAGTATGAGGGACATGACCATGGAAAATATCCAGCATGGCTGGACCAGTTTTTTGGTGGATGCGCTTTGCTTATCCACCCTACAAATTACTCTGCAATGTAG
>JAOZUU010000339.1 GCA_029938515.1 Desulfobacterales bacterium
GCTTGACATTTGAAGGCAAAAACAATACTCAGCCGACATGGTCATTTCGGGGGGATCGGATTGCATATACGGCCATGGATAAAGGTGGTCTCGATATCCGGGTCATAGGAGTCGATGGCGAGGGACTGATTCAGCTGACGCATAATGCGGGGGACAATGAATCGCCATCATGGTCGCCGGACGGTAGCTTGATCGTGTTCAGTTCGAGCAGAGAGGGAACATCGAGAATTTATGTCATGACCGCGTACGGTACGGATCAGCGACGGTTGCTTGATCTGCCCGGCAGACAGAGTGAACCAAAATGGTCGGGAAATGTGATGGCCCAGATAAGTCGATAAAAATTAATCAGCTGAACGGAAACTTTGTTAATTTGATTTGCAACGTAAAAAGGAGGCAAAAAATGCGTAAAAGAATGTGGATTGTCATGGCACTGATACTGGTTATTCCAGGCTTACTGCTAACCGTTTCATGTGCGAAAAAAGCGGTAAAAAAAGGTGAACCTGCCGTGACAACAACAGACGATGCCGCCGAAAAGGCGAGACAGGCGGAGCTGGAACGGCAGCGTCAGTTGGAAAAACAAAAAATGGAGGAAGAACGCCTCGCGGCTGAACGGGTCAAGACAGCCCGGGACAAGTTTGAAAATTCGCATGTATATTTTGCCTACGATAGTTCCGTGCTCAATGATACGGCCCAGAGTACTTTAAGGAGCGGGGCTGATTGGCTGCGTCAAAATCAGGCAAGCAGGGTCCTCATAGAGGGGCATTGTGATGAGCGTGGAACGGTCGAGTACAACCTGGCCCTGGGAGACCGGCGTGCCGAGAGTGCCAAACGATTTCTGATGAGTTTGGGGATCGACGGATCTCGTCTGACTACCGTCAGTTACGGCGAGGAGCGCCCTCTGGATTCGGGAGGTAGTGAAACTTCCTGGGCGAAAAACAGACGCGCCCAATTCGTCATCAAGTAAATGCTGCCATGAAACATGTTCTAATTATTTCAGTGCTTTTGTTGCTGGCCGGTGGGTTCAGCGGATGCGTGACTCAACAGGATTTTTATCCCTATGATGAGCGACTCTACCGGCTGGAGCAACAAGCTCAGGTTCAGAACAGTGAGATTGAAAAGAACCGGGATCGTTTTTCCCGTGAATTGTCGACCTATAAGAATGATGCGCAACAGTCGCGCAATCAATCCGCCTCATTGACGGCTACCCTGGATGGGATGCGACAGGAAACGCGCCAACTTAAAGGACAGCTGGAAGAGTTGGAATATCGACTTAATCAAGAGCTGGGTACCGCCGGCCAGACTGAAACCAGGTATTCTCAGCGGGTCGAACAGCTGGAAGCGTCATTGGCGGAGGCGGAAAAACAAATCGGATATATTGAAAATTATCTAAACCTGGAGCGACCCGAAGCTGAGAAGACAGAGGTGACAGGTGAACAAAAACCCGCTCCAGACCAGCCTTCCACGGAAACAGAACTCTATTTGAAGGCCAAGGAAGCATTCGACAACGGAGATGATGAAACTGCCCGGGAGCAGTTTCACGCTCTCTTGAAACGATACCCGAAATCGAAAAACGCCGATAATGCTCAGTTCTGGATTGCCGAAATTTTCTATCGCGAACAATGGTTTGAAAAAGCGATATTGGAATATAATAAGGTCATCGAGAACTATCCCAAGGGGAACAAGGCACCGGACGCAATGCTTAAACAGGGCCTGGCGTTTTACAAATTAGGGGACAAGGCCAACGCTCGCGTGATGTTAAAGGAGTGTATTAAAAAATATCCGCAATCCCATGCATCCCAGATCGCCCGGAAAAAGCTCAAAGGGTTTTAATATCTCAATTCGGCCTTGGAGCTGAGGCAGGCCATGGCCAAAATCATAGGCATAGATCCTGGTTTGGCCGTTACAGGCGTGGGCTTGGTATGGGGTGTCAGAACCCGGGTACAGGGTTATTCCTATGGGTGTATTCACACCGAAAAATCCAATCCCCTGCCGACTCGCCTGAAACTGATATATACCCGCCTATTATCCGTATTAGAAAAGGAAAAACCCGACCTGATGGTGGTCGAAGAGGTTTTTTCCCTTCAACGATATCCTGCCTCGGGGATCAGCTTGGGAAAAGTGGCCGGAGTCGTGATGCTGGCCGGCAGCAATTTGGGAATCCCGGTGCGGGAAATCCCGGTGCGGGAAGCGAAGCAGGTGTTGACCGGTAACGGTAATGCTTCAAAAAAACAGCTGGAAAGAACCGTTCGCAGTATTCTTGATCGAGGGGAAGCCATTTCGCCTGATCATGCTTCCGATGCACTGGGCTTGGCTTTGATCGGACTTTACCGATTCGATGCAATTCCAAGCGATCCATCAATTTCAGGGAGAGACCTTTGAAAAATGATCGGCTATATCGAAGGAAAAATTTTAAGTAAGGAGACGGACCGGATACTGGTTCTGGCCAATCAAATCGGATACGAAGTGCTGCTGCCGGGTATCGTTATCGAACGAATGCAGGCCAAAAGTATCGGGGATGAGATCTCCCTGTATATTTATTATCACCAGACCGACCGTCAGCCCAAGCCGGTTCTGATTGGGTTTAGTCTTCAGGCCGAGAAAGAATTTTTTCAGTATTTCATCACCGTCGAGGCCATCGGTCCGCTCAAGGCCATCAAGGCACTGACCATCCCGATTGGAGAGATTGCCACAGCCATTGAAACGCGTGATATTCACTGCTTGTCAGGGTTAAAGGGTATCGGCAAAAGAACGGCGGAAAAAATAGTAGCCACGCTTCAGGGCAAGATGGAAAGATTTGCCCTGATCTCCAGTAAAAGGGCTGAAATATCTCCGCTGGAAGCGGATTTTCGCCAGCAGGTTTTCGATGTTCTCGTTACCCGGATGGGTCACAAATCGTCCGAGGCTAGACGGATGATCGCCGAAGCCATGGCCCGCAATTCCGCCATCGTCTCGGCCGATATGCTTATTGAAGAAGTTTATCAAGGTAAGCGTCTGTCATGACGGATAAAGTCCTCACCGAATCATCTGAAAAGCAGGGAATTCTGACCCCGGACAGCCTGTCGGTTGATAACGAGCCGGAACTGATTTCTCTACGGCCGAAGCGATTGACGGAATATATCGGTCAACCCGAGGTTGTGGAGACGTTGAAAATCGCCATCCAGGCGGCCCGGAAACGGAAGGAAGTCATGGATCACGTGTTGTTTCATGGCCCACCCGGGCTGGGTAAAACCACCCTGGCCCATATTATTGCCGCCGAGACGGAAGGTGAAATGACGGTGACATCGGGACCTGCCCTTGAAAAAGGCGGTGACCTGGTCGGCATTCTCACGCATCTTGAAACCGGCGACGTCTTATTCATAGATGAAATTCACCGAACACCCAAGGTAGTGGAAGAATTTTTATATCCGGCCATGGAGGATTTCTCCATCGATATCGTGTTTGACAAGGGGATTCATGCCCGAAGTCATAAAATTCCTCTAAAACAATTCATCCTGGTGGGTGCCACCACCCGGGTCGGTCTCTTAACCGCTCCCTTAAGAGACCGTTTCGGCATATTCAGATCGCTTGATTTTTATAACGAAACAGACCTGCTGACAATCACGAAACGTTCCGCCTACTTGCTCTCTGTGGAAATAAACAATGATGCCGGTCAGGAGTTGGCGCGGCGATCCCGGGGGACACCGCGGGTCGTCAACCGGCTGTTAAAACGGGTCCGGGATTATGCCCAGGTTAAAGGAGATGGCGTTATTAAACCCGAAACCGTTCACGCGGCCCTTGATCTGGAAGGCGTGGATGAAAAGGGATTAACAAACCTGGATCGGCGGTATTTAAAAACCATCATCGATTTTTACAAAGGGGGACCGGTGGGCATCGAGGCGATTGCCGCTACGCTTCAGGAGGAGACCGACACCCTGGTGGATGTGGTGGAACCGTATTTATTGAAAATAGGCATGGTATTGCGGACCTCTTCCGGACGACGGGTCTCACCGGATGCATATCGGCATCTGGGGTATCGGGTGCAGGAAAGTTTGTTTTAAATGGGCATCATCACCCTGACAACCGATTTCGGGGATAAGGACGGGTACGCGGGGGTCATGAAGGGAGTGA
>JAOZUU010000340.1 GCA_029938515.1 Desulfobacterales bacterium
CAAGTTGGATGCCCCAAATTATGAAAAGAAACTCGGACTGCTTCATCAGATGCTGGTCTACAGCATGAAATGCAAACAAACCACCGATACAAAAAATACCGATCAATTAAAAAAAATTGTCGAGGAATTTCAGGATATTTATTTCACTAAATGATGAAACTTTAAAAAGTCATCTAAAGTGATGGCAAAGTAAAAAGTTCAAGTTCAAGGCGTCGCGAATCCCGTATGATGAGGCGTACCTATTGTACGCCGCAATCACAAAGGGATGAAGCGCAACGCAGAAATTGGACCTTTTACGAAGCCATCATAAATGATGGGAGATATAATGGATAAGCACGACGTCACTGTTTTCAGTCCCTACCCGTTTAAAGTGGGACAAAAAATTTACATTGACGAAGGCCGCCGAAAAGGCGACTGGGAAGTCGTCTTCATAGATGATCACAAAGTCAAGCTGAAATGCCCGGTTTCCTTGCGGGAGTTTGAATTCAACCGCTTTTGTTACTTTGTAAAAGACGAAAACGGGATTGAGTGGCCCCGCAAGGATTCAGAGTCACCAACTTGAAAAGAGGTTTTTGAAAAATAAGTTTTAATATGTTGGAAAAATTACAGAAGGATTCGGGGGCATCATTTTTTAACGATGACCATGATACATCACCAGTTCAACTCAATCCACTCGAATGATACTATCACAGGGCCGCCTTGCCCCGGTTTTTATTCAAATTTGGAAAAATGGCCTGGTGGGCATATGTTGGATAAATTGTAGGATTCATACCATATTAGTATCTCACCGTTCCCCTTGTGCTTAATCTGTCTACCGTGGTTTGGAAGAAAATTAAAAATACATGGATTTATGACCTGTTTAGCGATGCAAAACGTAGCGTTGTTCACGGATACAAGGTGAAAACTATTGACGTTAATAGTGTTTTTTGTAATCATCACGAGGTGACAGGTGGTTGGAGATACCTCCTTTTGAGTGATTGTGTTGTTTTAGAAATGACGTTGATTATCACCGAAGGAATAGAATCTCCCATAAAAAGGAAAATGATATGAAGTTTTCGCATTTTCTCATTATAATGTTTGTCCTTATGATCATTATTATAGGATGTGCGGCTACCCAAATGCCAAAAGGACAAGGAGTGATATGTGACAATTGTAAAGGTTTAGGTGAAAAATATGTTTGTCGCACATGCCTGGGAAGTGGCGAAATGAGCATAGCCGATGGTCAGGAATGGGTGCGTTGTTCGACTTGCTCCGGTGACGGTATAATTGAAGGATACTGGAGAAGAAAGTACCTCATTGCAGGACCTAAAGAGAAATACATCGAAGCACGTCAATGTTCTGATTGTAAAGGTAAGGGTTGGGTTTACGAGATAAAGTACAAACAAGTTACTTGTAGCACTTGTTTGGGAACAGGAAATGGAAATACCCATCTAATCTGCAATCGTTGCAAGGGTACTGGACACGTTGCCGAAAACTCAGCCTGGATGATTAAAGGGTGGTCAGAGGCAAAATGATTATTTTTGTGTAAACTTCTATGTGATTCCCCTGTTGCCGATATATAGCGTTAATGTATCGTTATTTTAAGCTGAGTTTCAAGGCGCTTAGCAGCTATTTTAGGGTTTCGGATGTGATAAAAACCATCCTTGTCTTCAACGATAGTCGCCCCGACTACCCGTGCCCCGGCAATGATGGTCACATCTCCGACACCGTCAGATTTTATATTGACACGAATCTGGTTGATGCCATTGAATGCTAATATGCGAATCCAAGGTTTACGCTGCTGCGAACACAAAATAACACAACGGCCGGTAATGGCATATGGTGTATGCAACATCCGACGCCGTTCTCGCCACGGTGCGGTAACGAGGATTAAAGAAAACAGAAGAAGAAAAAATCCACACAATGCCTCAAGGATCAACTCTGCCCCGGTTATGCTTCTATGTATCCATAAATCAAGAACCTGGCCCATAAACAGCAGGACAGCAAACCAAATGACCCCCAAAATCACTTGGGTTATGATAAAGAGTGAGAAAATTAGACGAGGTGCCGGCTGATCAAAACATAGGATTTTTTCGCAAGTTTCAGTAGGGAATTATCGGCATAATCTATTATATCGAGACAATTTCGCCAGTGAGTTTTTTTGAATCTTTAGCCGCTCACTCGGTACAATATTAGTAACCGAAATACATTTTATAGGCGCTAAAAAATTTAAAGGAGGAATACCGTTATGTCTTCGTCGTCACTATCACTGATTCTACTTATTTTTGCCGGTGTCGCATTCGCCGTTTTGGTGGCTTATTTGGTTATGCTTTACAATAGCCTGGTGCAAGTCAAAAACAATGTGGAGAAAACTTTTAAAAATATCGATGTACTGCTGATGCAAAGGCATGACGAGCTTCCCAAGCTGATCGATACCTGCAAGGGTTACATGAAGCATGAATGGGCAATTTTGGAAAAGCTTACCACCTTACGCGAGCACTATGCCGATGCAAATAAAATGGACGACAAGACCAAAATCGAAAATCAGTTAAACCAACAATACCTGACCCTGGCCGGCCGATGGGAGGCCTACCCGGATCTGAAAGCTCAGCAGAGTTTCATTCAGGTACAAGAGCGTATCACCGGACTGGAATCGGCGATTGCCGACCGACGCGAGTTATTTAACGACAGCATCAACATTTACAACATTCAGATCGCGCGGTTTCCCGACATGATTCTGGCCAAAATCTTCGGCTATAGTAAAATGACCTATCTCGAGGTACCCGAAGAGAAAAAGGCGGATGTCAAAATGGTTTTTTCCTGATGTAATTGTCTGATGAAAGGCATGGCAATGGGCCAGAAGCAATCAATCGAGGATGAAATTTTAAAAAAACTAGGCAGGATGTTATTTTGGCTGGTGGCACTTCCGGCATACGCAGTTATTGGCTATTTTGCACCTTTTGTAATGCTGATTGGCCCCCTGGCAGGCATAGTCTATTTTCTAAAAAAAGGGCGCGTCGATGACCTGATCGCACCTGAAAACCGGGAAATGTTAGGCCATGCCATCACTGCTCTGGTGGGGGGTATTGTTATAAGCATCGTTATCACCAGGTTATTAAGCCAATTAAGTGGTTTTGCATTTCTAGGCAAATTTGCCCCTTTTTCGGTTTTAATCGGTGTTTTAATTGGTTTTGCTTATTTCATTATAAAAGGACGTTTATTACAAAAGGGGCGCATCAATCAGCTGGCCGCAGCCGAAAACCGCAAAATGTTCCTTCTCGCTTTGTTTTCCCTTTTTCGAGGTATTGTTGTCGGCACAGTTATTGCGGCGGCTATTTTCGCTCCCATGCGGGGATTGGGCTTCCTTGTTGCCAAATTCAGCGGCAGTGCTAGAATGATCGAGATATTTGAGGCATTTTCTGGAAATGGAGTTATTGATGCCTGGTTGGGATTGATTGGTGTCGTCTTTACGATTCCGGCCGGGTTTGCCGCTTGGCACCAGGCTTTTCGCATGAGAACCCAAATTGCCAATATTCCCACCTCTAAAGTCCATGCCGCCGCGCTCGGTCTTGCCGAGTTCAAAGGTATTGCCCGCGAAATTGAGGATACAGAAGCTAGGATGAGGGAGATAGTCGTTGATGATGAAAAACAGACGGCTATGCCAAAAGAATTGCAGGAAGAAGACGCCGAGAGTGCGATTTTATTTGACCATTGGGAAAAAAGAACGGAACAGGGGCCTTGCAGCACCGAGATCAGATCACGTTTCTATCTGGAAGACGTAACCGGCCGGATATTGGTGGACCCTCGCAAAGTGTGGTTTTGGAACGGTGAAGTGGAATTTTTCTCACCGTCGGCAAGGTCCATTTACCTGGAAAACCGTTGCGAAAATCGATCAGTTGGGGATAAACTAATCAAAGTCCGAAGGCTCAACCCTGGCGATGAGATCTATGTAATCGGTTCAGTAGAAGAATTGGAAGATGTCTCTCCCACAGCCAGCGGTACAGAGCGCTTGGTTCTGCGCCCATCGAGCACGCTCAAATCGACAAACCTTCTGCGCCGGATCATTCTGGGCCATGGAAAAAAAACCAGCCGGGCAGACATTTATGATGTTTTTTTCTTGACTGA
>JAOZUU010000341.1 GCA_029938515.1 Desulfobacterales bacterium
TTGATATATTGCGTTATTTTTTTCTTGACATACCATATCTTGTATGAAACACACACAAGGCGTTCAATTCCAACCTGAAAACCGTGACTTGGGCCGGATGGCAAATTTTTCACCGGCGCTTTGGAAAAATAGGAGTAAAATCAATGGGGAGCAAAGGCAAAATTCTGATTACAGATGAAGGACGGTATGATCTGGATACGATTTTATGGGATGACAATCGGTTTTCCGAGCTGCTCATCAGGGGAAATCCCATCGGTCTGGACCAGGCCCTGGATATCAGTCGATTCATGCGTGAACAGATCGACAAGATGGAGTTCGGCACCATCACTTTGCCGGTGATCGAAAAGATGATCGAAGCCAAACTAATGGAGTATGGCATCACCAAGACCTCCCCGGTGCGACTGGACAAGTCCTTATTTGTCAATGGCGGGCTATCCTTATCGGACAACGCCATAACCGTATTGGAACGACGATATCTGAAACGGGATGGGGACAATAAATTAATCGAAACGCCCGAACAGATGTTTAGGCGGGTGGCCCATCATGTCGCCAAGGCCGAAAGACAGTATGGAGGGCAGACGCAGGCCGCCGAGATTGAAGCGACTTTTTTTCAGATGATGACCGAGCTGAAATTTTTACCCAACTCCCCCACCTTGATGAATGCCGGACGGAAACTAGGCCAGCTGGCGGCCTGTTTTGTATTGCCCGTGGAAGACAGCATGGAAGGTATTTTCGATGCCTTGAAAAATGCCGCCATGATTCACAAATCAGGCGGCGGGACCGGGTTCTCTTTTTCCAGGCTGCGCCCCAAGGAAAGCCGGGTGGGAACCACGGGAGGCGTGGCTTCAGGACCGGTGTCATTTATGCGGATTTTCAATACAGCCACGGAACAGGTCAAACAGGGGGGTACCCGCCGGGGCGCCAACATGGCGATTTTGAGGGTGGACCATCCGGATATCGAAGAATTTATCGATTGCAAGAAAGAACAGCGTGAACTGAACAATTTCAATATCTCGGTGGGTGTGACCGAGGCGTTTATGCAGGCGGTGCAAAAAAGTGAACCCTACGATCTCATCGACCCCAGGGACGGCCACAAGGCCGGGCAGCGCGATGCGTCCGAGCTGTACCAAAAACTTGTGGGAAGCGCCTGGGGCAGCGGCGATCCGGGCATTATCTTTCTGGATCGAATCAACCGGGACAATCCGACCCCGGCCATCGGGCAAATCGAGAGCACCAACCCCTGTGGGGAACAACCGCTTTTACCCATGGAGGCCTGTAATCTCGGATCGATCAATCTGGCCAAATTCGTGATCCCGACGGACGACGGACCAGCCGTGGATTATGATGCTCTGGCCGAAATTGTGCATCTATCAGCCCGGTTTTTAGACGATACCATCGAAGTGGCCAAATATCCCTTACCCGAAATTACGAAGATGGTTCACGGCAACCGCAAAATCGGGCTGGGTGTCATGGGCTTTGCGGATTTACTTTTCCAGCTGGGTATTCCTTACAATTCCGAAATTGCCCTGGAAACGGCAGAGGCGGTGATGGGGTTTATTCAGGAAGAATCCCATAAAGCTTCCAGCCAGTTGGCCGAGCAGCGGGGCGTATTCGAAAATTTCGACCGAAGTATCTACAAAACAAAAAACGGAGAAGCCCAGCGGAACGCCACCACGACCACCATCGCGCCCACCGGAACCCTCAGCATCATTGCCGGATGCTCCAGCGGTGTCGAGCCGCTGTTTGCCTTAAGCTTCGTGCGAAACGTCATGGACAACGATACCCTCCTGGAAGTAAACCCCTACTTTGAAAAGATTGCCCGGGAAAGGGGGTTCTATAGCCGGGAACTCATGGATGAGGTCGCTGTCCACGGAAGCATTCGTCACATGGACAATATTCCGGAAGATGTCCGGGAGGTTTTTGTCACCGCCCACGATGTACTTTCGGAATGGCACATCCGCATGCAGGCCGCTTTTCAAAAACATACGGATAATGCCGTTTCCAAGACGGTCAACCTGCCCCGTGAGGCCACCGTGGACGATGTGCGTAAGGTGTATGATCTGGCTTACGAACTCGGGTGCAAAGGGGTGACCATTTATCGGGATGGCAGCAAGGAAAATCAGGTCCTTTCATTTTCCGGTGAAAAAAGTTCCGACAGCGGGTTTATGGCCGCGGTCAAGGAACGGCCCGAAACCCTGGATGGGTTTACGACCCGTATCAAGACTGGTTTGGGTCAGCTATACGTCACCGTGAGCGAGTACGACGGCCAGCCGTTCGAGGTGTTCGCCACCATCGGTAAATCCGGCCATTCCACCACTGCTAAGACCGAAGCCATCGGCCGTTTGGCGTCCCTGGCGCTGCGGTCCGGTATTCGGGTTGAAAAAATAGTGAACCAGTTAAAGGGTATCTGCGGTGAACATCCCGTTTTTCAGGAGGGAGGCATGGTCCTCTCCATCCCCGATGCCATCAGCCGGGTACTTGAAAACCGATATTTAAAGGATCAGGCCTCCGGGGTGGAAAGAAAGAGGGCAAATTCCCTGCTGGGCGAGACCTGCCCCGAATGTGGAAATACCATTAGTTTTGAGGAAGGGTGCATGACCTGTCATTTTTGCGGGTTTTCAAAGTGTGCTTAAAGTCGCTTTCAAAGTGGAGTTCTGAAATGAAAAAAACGATAACAACGATAACAATGATTGGAGTGTTCGCAATGATATTTTTCGCACTGCCGTCCGAAAACCAGGCCGATTCTGGAAAGGTAAACATTTCGCTTACGACGACCAAGGGAACCATTCAACTTGAGCTCTATCCGGATAAAGCCCCTCAAACCGTCGCGAATTTTGTGGAGTATGTAAATGCCGAGCACTTCGACGGAACCATTTTCCACCGGGTGATCAAGGGCTTTATGATCCAGGGTGGCGGGATGACCAAGGAGATGCAGCCCAAACCAACGCGAAAACCGATTTCAATCGAGGCGGACAACGGCTTGAAAAACAGCCGTGGCACCATCGCCATGGCGCGCACCGCCGACCCGAATTCGGCTACTTCTCAGTTTTTTATCAGCACGGTGGATAATGCATTCCTCGATTTCAAAGCCAAGACACCACAGGGATGGGGGTACTGCGTGTTTGGCCGGGTCACCAAGGGGATGGACGTGGTGGATGCCATTGAAGGGGAAAGCACTGGAACCCGTGCCGGTCATCAGGACGTGCCGGTTGAGATAATCATGATCGATAAAGCGACGATTACGCCCTGACGATTAGCAGGGGTAAAAGGGGGCTTGTGGACTTAAATAGATGTTGTTTCCGGTATGGATGAGAGTTTAATCCCTTCCTGTTCCGCCAGTTTTTGGTAATAGTCCCGAACTTCCTGCAATTGCGAAAGCACTTTGATGAAACGGGAAAAAACCCCATAATAGATGGACTCCTCTGCGGAAAAACCAACATGAATGAACTGAAGCCCTACACCTGGAGACGGATAGTCATCCTGATGATGGACATACCCATTCAGTAAAACCGGCCCCACAACAGGCAGTTCGATAGTCAGTTCCACCCGGCCTTCATTTTCCATGTTTGATGTCACCTGAATATAGCATCCATCCAGGGAGATGTTGGTGGCTTTTCCATGTAAATCTAGTTCCGGAAAGTAAGCTCGAAACCGAACCGGGTACCTGGGACTTTTTCGTCGTTCCCGTTCAACCATAGTATTCCTCCTAGGTGTTTTTCAGTTGTCTCACCGGACGATATATATGATGTTTAGCGTAGTTGGTCAAGCAAAAATGACCAGGATAAAATCAAAGCGGCGCGTCATATGATCTGTCAGAATCGAGATTGAAGAGCCGGGCCTCTGTTTTTTCTCCTCGAATCAGCAGAAACGCCATGGAGGCAGGCGCGGGATGGCGGGGGTAAGTGGCACTGCCCGGGTTAATATAGAGGGTGCCGTTACGTCTGGATAATTGTGAACGATGGGTATGACCAGAGATAACGACCCCGAATCCAACTGACTCCGGGAGGAGATCGAGTTGGCTTAGATCGTGAAGGATATATATCCAGGTCCGGCCCACCTGAACCGTTTCGGTTTGCGATAAATCAGCGGCCCATGGTCCGAA
>JAOZUU010000342.1 GCA_029938515.1 Desulfobacterales bacterium
CTGGCTTTTTATAGCTGATGGAACCACTAACATTAAGATTTTTCCTTAATAGTATCAAATGAAATGTTGAAAGTGATTAAAATCGGATGAACGGTGCCCGCACAGTTGTCGAAATGCTCAGACTCTATGGAACCGACGTGATTTTCGGTGTTCCCGGAGACACAAGCATTGGATTTTATGAAGCACTTTATGACGTGAACCCGACCATCCGCCATATTATGGCCAGGGATGAACGATCAGCTTCTTTTATGGCTGACGCTTATGCAAGGCTATCCCACAAACCTGGGATTTGTGAATGTCCCTCGGGTGCGGGGCCGCTTTACGCCATTCCCGGGATTGCTGAAGCAAACGCATCTTCTATTCCTGTCATTTTAATCACCTCAGATATTCCATTGTCCGGTGAAGGCAAGCAGACCATTACCGAACTCAATTGTGAAAAGCTTTTCGAGCCGGTTACAAAATGGTCATATCTCGTTAAACATGTAAGAAAAATACCAGAGACACTGCGCCGGGCGTTTCGGATTGCGACAACCGGACGACCCGGGGCTGTGCATTTAGCACTTCCGCTGGAAACTCAGCGAGATGAGTTCCCGGGCGGTTCAATCGATCTTTATGCGGAAGAAGAGTGCACTACCTATCCCGCCTATCGCACCCGAGGAGCGAGGGTTGTTCTTGAACACCTATGCGAAATTTTAATCCAGGCACAAAAACCGGTAATCATTGCCGGCGGAGGGGCCAATCACTCGCAGGCAGGACCGGCGATCCTGGCACTGGCGGAATGGTTGTCTGCCCCAGTGGTTACCACCATTTCAGGTCAGGGCATTGTACCGGATCATCATCCACTAGCAATGGGGGTTACCGGAGACAACGGCTTTCACCCTCACGCCCATAGAACCATCAATGAGGGAGATGTTCTGTTATACGTCGGATGTAAGATGGGCTCGGTATCAACCATCAACTGGACTCTTCCCAGCGTTTCCTCGAACAAGCAAATTGTTCAGGTTGACCTGAATCCCGAATTCTTGGGTAACAACTATCGAAACACCCTCAGCGTTGCCGGTGACGCCAAATTGATCCTTGAGGACGTGCTTGTCCTTATTAGGGGAAAAATTGCTCAAAGACAGATAAAGACGTGGATTGAAAAACTCAACAACGCGCGCAATGCGTTCTGGGAAAACCATACCCCTGCATTCGAATCGAATGACATTCCCATAAAGCCCCAGCGTGTTATCGCATCATTGAATCGCCACCTGACTGAAAGTTCGGTCGTCATCGCGGACGCGGGAACCCCGACGCCGTACATCACCCGATTTTTAAAACTGGGTGAAGAAGGCTCCCGGTTTATAATCCCAAGGGCATACGGCGGGCTGGGCTATGCCATACCGGCAGTCGTCGGTGCCCATTATGCCAGGCCGGATGCACGCCTGGTCGGCCTGTTTGGCGATGGCAGTCTGGGGATGTCCGCAGGTGAACTGGAAACATTGGCCAGGCTGAAAATTCCTGCGGTCCTGATCCATTTCAACAATGGCATGTTCGGGTGGATCAAGGCACTCCAGAAGCTTCATTGCCGGGAGAAATACTTTTCAGTGGATTTTCAGACAGGGGATATGTCAGCCCTTGCAAAGGTTTTCGGAATAAAGGGGTATCATGTCAGAAGCCCGGGTGAGCTCGATGATGCACTCAATGATGCCTTTAAACACAACGGTCCTGTGTTTATCGATATTGTATCCGCATCGGAGGTTGCAGAATTACCCCCGGTTTTCTCATGGGAAAAGGCATCCGCTGGAAACCATAAGTAATCGTACGCGCTTTGGCTCAACAATGGCCATCGCATTTATCAACTCATGTAACTTAACTAAGGAGGAGAAAATGAAAACAGATTTGAGGATGGGTAAAATACTAATTCTAATGATGGCGTTTTTGCTGTTGATTTCTTTTTCAGCTTCAGCGGAGAGTAAAAAGGAGCTTAAAATAGCCACCTGGGAAGACATCAATACCATGGATCCCGGCTGGCTCTCCAGCGTTGAGCGGGAACTGACCATTATGAACTGCCTTTACAACGGGCTGGTCAAATACAAGGAGGGATCTTGGGAGGTTGTTCCCGACCTGGCCGAATCCTGGGAAATGTCCGAGGACGGGAAAGAGATCACTTTCCATCTACGCAAAGGGGTCATGTTTCAGGGGGACTTTGGTGAAATGACAGCCGAAGACGTCAAGTTTTCCTTTGAGCGGATTATTGATCCTGAGGCCAAATCCCCTGAAAAGGGTTCCTGGGAACAATTGGATCATGTGGACGTCATTGATGATTACACCGTCAAAGTGGTTCTAAAAGACCGCATGGCTCAGCTGTTCACCTCAACGCTTCCCCTGAACGCCGGTATGATCGTTTCCAAAAAAGCGGTCGAAAAGATAGGCCAAAAAAAATTCGGTTTTCATCCCATCGGCACCGGGCCCTATCAACTGGCGGAATGGGCGCCCAAAAAGCATGTTAAGCTAACCGTCTTCAAGGATTACTGGGGAGAAAAGCCAAAAATTGAACAGCTGACTTTCATGCCTATTGTAGAGGACTCCACATGTGAAATCGCGCTTAAGACCGGTGAAGTCGACATCGGCCGGGCTTCACTGATTAACCTGAAAGCCTTTGAAAAGAATCCCAAACTGAATGTCTATAGCAAACCGGGTTTGAAGTACTGGTGGTTGGGATTCACGGTCAACAAACCGCCCTTTGATAACCTCAAACTGCGTCAGGCCGTTCGCTATGCCGTTGATGTGGATAAAATTCTCATGGGCGCCTTTTTTGGCGTTGCAGAACGAGCCAACACCATGCTCCCCCCCGGTATGCTCGGATATTGGGAGGATGCTCCGGTATACAAGGTTGATCTGGAAAAGGCCAAACAGCTTCTAAAAGAAGGGGGAAAGCCCGACGGGTTTAAAACCAACCTGTTTGTCTGGACCGACGATAAAGCCAAAATCGCTGCCGAAGTAATCAAAGCGGATCTGGCTCAGATTGGGATTGAAGTGGATATAGAGGTCAAAGAAGTCGGCGCGTTCAACGAAGCGTCCAACAAGGGTCAAACCGATATGCATATACAGTTCTTCACCACCACCATTGATCCCGGTTACGCGACCAGTTGGTTTACAACCGGTAACAGCTGGAATCCCAGCCAGTGGAGCAACGAGACCTACGACGCGCTGTTGAAAAAAGGAACAGCCGAATCCGATCTTGAAAAACGGGCTCAAATCTATATTGACGCGCAAAAAGAGGTCGACAAAGATTGCTGGGCCATATGGCTTACCCATGGGGTAAAAGTAAGGGTGGCTCAAAAGAGTGTTGATTTAAACAAGCTTTATCCAAACGGTCGAATGGCGCCCTGGGCGATGAGCTTCAAATAATGGTATTGGCAGACACGCCAGCCGATTCCGGCTGGGTGTGTCTGCCTGAGTCAGCATTAGTCATGAAGAGAAAAGAGATTAAAAAATGTTGAAATACATCATCAAAAGAGCGTTCTGGATAATTCCAACCTTGCTCGGTGTATTGATTATTCTTTTTGGTCTGACCTACCTGATGCCCGGTGATCCGGCCACGGCCATGTTAGGCCCCCGGGCAACACCGGAGCTGATAGCAGAGCTGAACCAGCGACTGCATCTCGACAGAGCGATGCCGGTGAGATTGGGCTATTACCTGGCAGGGATCGCGACGGGTGATCTGGGCACTTCGGTCTGGTCGGGCCATTCGGTCAGTTCGCTGATTGCAGATGCACTGCCTCACACCGCTTTACTGGCCATGGCCAGTCTCGGTGTCGCTGCGACGATCGGCATCCTTTTGGGAGCATTTGCCGCCGTCCGGCGGGACAGTCCCGTCGGGGGAGCCGTTACCATCGCCTCACTTCTCGGTGTGGCCATGCCCGATTTTGTAGCGGCACTGCTTTTAATGCTTCTGTTTTGTGTACAGTTTCCGATTCTGCCAGCCCTGGGGGCCGGTGAGGCCGGTAATCCCATCGATATTGCCATCCATTTGATTTTACCGGCGACAGCTCTGGGGATCGGCTGGGTCGGCTATCTGGCCCGACTGACGCGGGAATCGATGCTGGATGTTC
>JAOZUU010000343.1 GCA_029938515.1 Desulfobacterales bacterium
TAAATCGTTAATCGGAGATGTCATGCCTGAAAGAATACCAGCCAAAGGTCGTATTAGGAAAAATTTTGGCAAAATCCGTAAGATCATCGATATTCCGGATTTGATCGGCATACAACGTGAATCCTACGAGCGCTTATTACAGATGGATGTGCCGCCTGATGAGCGTAAAAATATCGGCCTGCAAACGGTTTTCAATTCCGTATTTCCCATCAAAGATTTCAGCGGAAGTGCGTCTTTGGAATTTGTAAGCTATAGATTTGACAAGATAAAACATAATGTTAAGGAATGTATCCTGCGGGGAATGAGCTACGAAGTACCGGTCAGGATCACCGCCCGTTTGGTTGTTTATGATGTGGATAAAGAAACCGGCGTATCAAATATTCGCGATATCAAGGAACAGGAAATCTATTTCGGAACCCTCCCGTTAATGACCCCTAAGGGCACTTTTATTATAAATGGAACCGAGCGGGTAGTGGTTAGCCAGCTTCATCGATCGTCCGGTGTATTTTTCGACCATGACAAGGGGAAGTCGCATTCCAGCGGTAAGGTTATTTACAGTGCACGAATTATTCCTGTTAGAGGCTCGTGGATTGACATGGAAGTCGATCCCAAGGATATTGTTCAAGTCCGCATCGACCGAAGGCGCAAGTTCCCGGTTACGATTTTATTAAAGGCGTTCGGCTATACCGTGGAAGATTTGCTCGACTATTTTTACGACATTGAGACGATTGCCTACAGGGATAAACAATTTTTTAAAAAATTTAAACCGGAGTTTCTTAAAGGGCTACGGGCAGGGGTGGATGTGCCTGATCCAAAGACGGGTAAAGTGCTTCACCCGGCCGGCCGTTTGTTCACCCAGACCGCCATTAAGCGAATGAAGGTTGCCGAGGTCGAATGGATTCCCATCAACGAAGAGGAACTCACTGAAAAAATTAGTGCGGCACCGGCCGTTGATCCTGATTCAGGCGAACCTGTTATCCTGGCCAATGAAAGATTAGATGAGACCAGTATTGAAAAAATTATTAAAGCCGGCATCGATCAGTTCAAAACGCTTTTTATCGATGGAACAACGATCAGTGACTCGATTCACAAAACCATTTTGCTGGACAAAGTGGAGACCAAGGAAGAAGCACTGATTGAGATATATCGACGGATGCGCCCGGGGAACCCGGCTACACCGGAGGTCGCACAGGATTTTGTGGATCATCTCTTTTTCGAAGCTGCTTATTATGACCTTTCCCGTGTCGGACGGCTGAAAATTAACCAAAGGATGGGGATCAATTCCGAGATCAATTTGAGAACCCTGCGCAAAGAGGATATTTTAATTGCCGCTAAAACCCTTGTTGAACTTCGGGATACGCAGGGAGAGGTGGATGATATCGACCATCTCGGTAATCGACGGGTACGGGCGGTGGGAGAATTGTTGGAGAATCAATACCGTATCGGCCTGGTTCGCATGGAGCGGGCAATCAAGGAACGGATGAGCCTACAGGAAGTCGATGCATTGATGCCCCATGACCTGGTTAACTCGAAACCGGTCACCGCCGTGGTTAAGGAATTTTTCGGCACCAGCCAGTTAAGCCAGTTCATGGATCAAACCAACCCTCTTTCGGAAACAACTCACAAACGACGATTAAGCGCTCTCGGTCCGGGTGGATTGACCCGGGAACGGGCCGGTTTTGAAGTCCGCGACGTGCATCCTTCTCATTACGGGCGGATTTGTCCGATTGAAACACCGGAAGGTCCCAATATCGGTTTAATCGTGTCTTTGAGTACTTATGCCCGGGTTAATGATTACGGTTTTATTGAAACACCCTATCGAAAAGTAAAAGACGCCAAAGTCTCAAACGATATCCTTCCTTTAGGCGCCTTTGACGAAAAAGAGCATCCCATTGCCCAGGCCAATGCGCCGGTCGATAATGAAAATGCTTTTGTCAACCCACTAGTTACTTCCCGGGTGGCCGGTGAATTTACCATGGTGCCAAGAGAACAGATAGAGCTGATGGATATCTCACCCAACCAGCTGGTGAGTGTATCCGCTTCGCTGATCCCGTTTTTGGAGAATGACGATGCCAACCGGGCCCTGATGGGTTCTAACATGCAGCGCCAATCCGTACCCCTTTTAACGAGCCAGGCGCCGCTGGTGGGTACCGGTATCGAAGGGGTCGTCGCCAGCGATTCCGGCGTTACCATCGTGGCTGATAAGGATGGGGAAGTTGTTGATGTGGATGCTTCCCGTATCGTCGTAAAACATCCATCCGATAATGGCGGTGGTGACGAAAAGTCGGTGACCGTTTATAATCTGGATAAATACATTCGTTCCAATCAGAATACCTGCTTCAATCATCGATCCATTGTTCGTAGTGGCCAGATGGTCAAGGCCGGCCAGATTATTGCCGATGGTCCGGCGACCGACCAGGGGGAACTGGCCCTCGGAAAGAATGTAACCGTGGCATTCATGCCTTGGGGGGGATACAATTTTGAGGATTCCATTCTGATCGGGGAACATCTGGTGCGTGATGGAATCTATACGTCCGTGCACATCGAAGAATTTGAATTGGTCGCACGGGATACCAAACTTGGTAAGGAAGAAGTGACCCGTGATATTCCTAATGTGGGTGAGGAGGCTCTGAAAAATCTTGATGAGAGCGGTATTATCCGTTTGGGGGCCGAAGTAAAGTCTGGTGATATTCTGGCAGGAAAAATTACACCCAAAACTGAAACCCAGCTATCCCCCGAAGAGAAGCTTTTGCGGGCGATTTTCGGTGAGAAGGCCGGTGATGTGAAAGACAGTTCCCTGCGGGTACCACCCGGAGTTAAGGGCGTGGTCATTGATGCCAAAGTTTTTTCGAGACGGGGAACGGATAAAGATGAGCGGACGATTCAGATCGAAAAAGAAGAAATTGCTCGTTTTGAAAATGATTTAAATGATCAAGTAGCTATCATCCAGGAGGTGGCCAAAGAGCGGATTAGTTTCCTCCTGGTCGGCCGAAAAAGTGTAACGGCTTTAAAAAAGAAAAAGAAAACGATCATTCCCAAAGACGGCGTGATCACCAAAAAGAAACTGGCCGAACTGTCATTGGCGGAACTGGAAAAAATCGTCCTGAAAAATGCCCGAATGACCGAGGAGTTGAACAGCGTGATTGAAAAATACCAGCTGGAGATTGCCAGATGTCGCGCTGAATTCGATAAAGAGGTCGACCAGATTGCAAAAGGAGATGATCTTCTTCCCGGGGTGATCAAGATGGTCAAGGTTTATGTGGCCATGAAGCGAACGCTGTCGGTGGGTGATAAAATGGCCGGCCGTCATGGGAATAAGGGGGTATTGTCGCGCATTCTACCCCAGGAGGATTTGCCGTATTTTGCCGATGGTACACCGGTGGATATGATTCTCAACCCATTGGGTGTGCCTTCGCGAATGAATGTCGGACAAGTGCTGGAGATTCATCTGGGTAGTGCCGCCAAGGGGTTGGGCAACCAAATCCGGGCAATGTTGGATGCCAAGCGGGCTGATGATCTCAGGGCCAAGCTCAAAAAAATCTTTTATGCCGATACGGAACAAGATACTAGCATGCGTGCAAAGGTGGATGGGGGTAGTGACGAGGATGTTTACGAATTGGCGGAAGGATATCGGGATGGCGTTTATGTGGCCACGCCGGTATTCGACGGCGCCGAAGAGTCTGAAATAAAGGATTTACTTGAAGAGGCCGGGCTGTCATCCACTGGACAAGTCACGCTTTATGACGGACGGACGGGGGAAGCGTTCAATGGTAAGATCACGGTTGGCGCCATGTATATGATCAAACTGCATCATCTGGTGGATGACAAGATCCATGCCCGTTCAATCGGCCCGTATTCGATCGTTACGCAACAGCCCCTGGGTGGTAAGGCCCAATTCGGAGGGCAACGGCTTGGTGAGATGGAGGTCTGGGCCATGGAGGCTTACGGGGCGGCCCATGCGCTTCAGGAGTTCCTGACAGTCAAATCCGATGATATGGCCGGTCGAACCCGAATGTATGAGAAGATCGTTAAGGGACAAAATGTCCTGGAACCCGGTCTGCCTGAATCGTTTAAAGTACTGACCAAGGAATTGCG
>JAOZUU010000344.1 GCA_029938515.1 Desulfobacterales bacterium
CCAAAAGGTTGCCGATGGGCACGGGATGCTTCAATTTTACCCGGGTTCGCTTCATCTTGATCAAAGCTACTAAAACCGCCGTTCAGCGTCAAGTAAAGATCCGGGTCCAGGGGGCCCGGCTTTGGTTATTTTCAGAGAGGATTTGTTTTGTTGGGCTGGATAATCGAAATCGGGTCTTTACATTTGTGATTGGTGATTTTCTTTCTACCATCCCTTAAGGAGAAACCCAGGTTTATGGGTAGGCGGATTTCGATTTCGATTTGGAAGTTCATTGAATAATTGGAATTCGTGATTTTCTCAACAAACCACCACGGCAAAGCCGTTTATCTTTGACCCCGGGGACGGGATCTAAGACTGGTTCAAAGGACCAGTTTTTTCAGGACAAAATAGATAACGAGGGCTGCTTTATTATTGGTCGGCACTTTTTATCGATAAATTTTTACGCTCCTCAAGGGTGCGGTCGAGCCAATCGGGGTCCATTTCGGGGACGGATGACAGCAGCAGTTCGGTATATTCATGGTGGGGGGGTGAGAAGATAGACAATTTCGAGCCCTGTTCGACAATTTTGCCCTGGAGCATCACGATCACCCGGTCGGCGATGGCTTTAACGGTGGCCAGGTCATGGGTGATGAACATATACGCCAGCGACAGATCCTGCTGCAACCGGTCCAGCAGTCGCAATATCCCCTCGGCCACCAACTGATCCAGGGCGGATGTTACCTCGTCGCAGATGATAAATTCGGGTTCGGCCGCAAGTGCCCTCGCAATGCTGATGCGCTGTTTTTGCCCGCCCGAGAGTTCGCCCGGGAACCGGCCGATAAAATCGTTGGGTTCCAGCTCGATCATATCCAGCAATTCACGGATGCGGGCCTCTTTTTTGGCACCCTTCATGCCCAGATAAAACGACAGAGGCCGACCGATAATATCACGGATGCGCTGGCGCGGGTTGAGGGCCGTATCGGCCATCTGATAGATCATCTGGGTCTGGCGCAATTGATCTTTTGTGCGTCTGCGATAATCGGGGGGAAGGGCCTCACCCTTATAAAAAACCTGGCCCTGCTTTGGCGGCAGCAACCCGGTAATCACCCGTGCCGCCGTGCTCTTACCGCTTCCCGATTCGCCAACTATCGCCACCGTGTAACCCTTGTGAATTTCAAAGGAAATATCGTGCAGTACGGGCACATCGCCATAGGCCGCGTCGACATTTTCCACCTTGCATAACGGGACGGGTTCGAGGTCCGGCACATCCGCGGTTTTTTTGAAAGACCGCACGGCCCAAAGAGATTTGGTATAATTCTCCTGTGGGTCCGACAGCATCAATCGGGTGTTGGCCTCCTCGACCACCTCGCCGTAGCGCAGCACGGTTATCTTGTCGGCCATCTGGGCCACCACCGCCAGATCATGGGTAATATAAATAGCGGCGGTATTAAATTGTTCAACGATATCGCGGATGGTTACCAACACCTCAATCTGGGTGGTGACATCCAATGCCGTTGTCGGCTCATCAAATATGATGAGGTCCGGCCGACATGACAACGCCATGGCCGTCATGGCCCGTTGCAACTGCCCACCGGACACCTGGTGGGGATAGCGAAAACCAATAGTGTCGGGGCTTGGCATCTGCAGGCGGGCAAACAGGTCAACGGCGTCGGCCTCGGCCTCGGCCCTGGAATTGACGCCATGTGCAACGGGTGTTTCCGAAAACTGATCAATCAGTTTATGCGCCGGGTTGAAAGAGGCCGCCGCACTTTGCGCTACATACGCAATTTTGACACCGCGCATGGCCCGGCGCTCCCGGCGCCGCAACTCCCTCAAATCAACCCCATCAAACAATATTTCACCAGCGGAAATACGGCATCCGGGCTGTGCATACCCCATGGCGGCCAGACCGATGGTTGATTTTCCGGCCCCCGACTCCCCGATCAGTCCGAGGATTTCGCCCCGATCGAGGGTGATATCGACGCCTTTAACGATCGGGACCCAGACATCATCCGTCTGGCCTTCAATACGCAGACCTTTGATTTCAAGGAGCAGTTCACTCTTGGTTTTTTCTTTGGTAGTCATTATTTCAATCCGCTCGTTTTATGCAGGAACCAGTCAACGACAAAGTTGGTACCAATGGTTAACAGCGCAATGGCGGCAGCCGGCAGCAACGGGGTAATATCACCGTATGTAATCAGGGTGGCATTATCCCGCACCATGGAGCCCCAGTCAGCGGTGGGCGGCTGAAGGCCGAGTCCCAAAAAGCTCAAGCCTGAAATCAGCAGGAAGACAAAACAGAACCGCAGACCGAACTCGGCCACCAGCGGCGGCATGATGTTCGGCAGCACTTCCTTTAGGGTGATCCAGCCAAGGTGCTCACCCCGCAGCCGCGCCACCTCAACATAATCCATCACCACCACATTGAGACTGACCGACCGGGCTAGCCTGAATACCCGGGTGGAGTCGAGCACGGCAATAATGGCGATCAAAACAGGAATGGAGGTGCCGAAAATCGTCAGCAGGAGAAGAGCAAAGATAAGCTGCGGAATCGCCATCAGGATATCGATGATCCGGCTTAACACCATATCCATCCCCCCCCCCAGGATCGCTGCAAAAATGCCGGCGGCCCCACCGATGAGAAAGGCGAAAAGCGTCGTCACAAAAGCGATACCGACGGTGTTTCGCGCACCGTACAAAAGGCGGGACAGCATATCCCGCCCCAGATTGTCGGTGCCCAAAAGGAATTGTTCCCCCCACGGCTCATACTCTGAACCGACAATTTCGGATTCACCGAAGGGGGCAAGCGCCGGGGCGAACAGGGCCGCAAAAACATAAGCAATGATGACCAGCAGCCCGAACTTGGCACTCAAGGGGGCCTTTTTTAACTCCCGCATGGCCGTCTTAAAACGGCTGGTCTTATGCACGGGCGGCGGGGCGGCGTCGGTGCTTTCACCGATGGTACTTGTTTGCTGTGTCATTTTGGATACAACATCCTTGGATTGGTAATAATGGATAGAATGTCGGCTGTCAGGTTCAACAGCACATACGTCGCCGCGAAGATAAGGCTGCAGGCCTGTACCACCGGCATATCACGTTTTTGCACGGAATCGACGATCAACTGCCCCAGACCGGGGTAGACGAAAACAACTTCGACAATGACAACCCCGACAATGAGATAGGCAAGGTTAATAGCGACCACATTGATAATCGGTGCCAGGGCGTTGGGCAGCGCATGATGCAGAATCACCCGCGCCTTTTTCAGCCCCTTCAAATTGGCCATTTCAATATACGGGCTTGCCAGCAGATTGATGATGGATGCCCGGGTCATCCGCATCATGTGGGCCACCACCACCAGCGTCAGGGTCAGGGCCGGCAGCAGGCATACATAAATCCGTTCCCATAGCGGCGTGTCCGCGCTGACGTTTGCCAGCGAGGGAAACATCCCCAGCTTGACTGAAAAAATAAAAATGAGGATATAGGCGATGAAAAATTCCGGAAACGAGATCGATGATAATGTCAGAATATTCACCAGCCGATCATAAAGGCTGTTGCGGTAAAGCGCGGCAAGAATACCGAGGGTCAATGCAATGGGCACCGAAATAATCGCGGCCAGGACCGCTAAAAACATGGTATTGGCGAAACGGATACCGATAAGCTCGGAAATCTCCCGCTGGTTGGCAAGGGAGGTGCCAAAATCACCCTTCACAATCCCACCCAGCCAGCCCAGATACCGGGTGTGCATGGGTTGATCGAGACCGAGTTCCTTGCGAAAGGCGGCCAGGCTTTCAGGCGTCGCCGATTGTCCGAGAATTTCCTGGGCCAGATCACCCGGCAAAAACTCCAGACCCGCAAAAATGATCAACGAGACAATCCATAACACGAGGAGCCCGATCGCCAATCGCTGCCCTATCAGTTTAAGTATCTTTCCCATAGGTACCTTTTATTGTTCTCATCGGAGAATTGGAGAAAAATCTTCACCCTCATTTGAGTATTGAGAAATGAGATTAGAGTATTGAAAAAGACATACCAAGCTACCCACTCTCAATACTCATCACTCAAATCTCATATTACGTAAAAATTCGATTGGTAATGTTGTTTTAACATCTCGAA
>JAOZUU010000345.1 GCA_029938515.1 Desulfobacterales bacterium
CTATTTCCTTTATTTTTCATACGTCATAATCAAATGAATCAAAATTAGCGTCGCGTCGTCTGGCTGATTGACCAGAGGGCTCGCTACTTTGTTCGCCAGGCCGCGGTTGCCTTTCTAAAGAATGCATTGATCCCCTCGCCGAAAACCCGGACACCGACATTGGCAAAAACAATCAGCATGCACATGGCCGCCGCCGGTGCCGTATCTCCGGCATCATCCATATTGACCACGGCCACCGACGCCAGCGTGGTATCGGAGGAGTAGAGAAAAATAACCGCGGATACCGTGGCCATGGAGCTGACAAAATAGTACATGGCAATTTCAAGGATCGCCGGAAAACAAACGGGAACCGTTACCCGGAAAAACGTCCGGTAAAACGGTATCGACATGGACTCGGAAACGGTTTCAAATTCCTTATCCAGCTGCCTCAGGGCGGATGTGGCGGTTAAAAAACTCACCGTATAAAAGTGGATGATATTGGCGAGCACCATGATCCACAAGGTGCCGTACAGGGATTGGAACGGGTTGTAGAGTAAAATATCGGTAAATGGGATGTTAAAGTGGGTGGCGTTGAAAAAGAAAATATAAGCGATACCGATCACCAGGCCGGGCAGTGCCAGGGGGATGATGGACAAAAAATAGGAAACCTGCCGCAACAGCGCCATACGACGGGTTTTCTCAATAAGATAGGCGGACCCGAAGGTAACCATTGTCCCGATCCCGGCGGTATAGGCGGCCATGCGGATACTGTTCCAGAAGGCGGGATATCCGCCCCCGCCCATGTCCTCGAAGGTATAATGCCACAGCCCCAGGGAAAAATCATAGGGCCACATTTTGACCAGGGAGCCGAACCCGCCGGCAAAAAGCATGGTGAGAATAAACCCGGCAATTATCGATACGATGGTAAACATCACCGTGTCCGTCCCCCATTTTCGTTTGGGGGTAAACGGTTCGCTCCGGGCGGTCATGGCCACCACCTGCCGGCGCTGCACAATACGATCGGCGATAAAGGACATAATGGCCGGGATCAGCAAAATGATGCTGATAGTGGCGCCCATGCCGAAGTTCTGCTGGCCGATGACCTGTTTGTAGATATCCACGGCCAGGATATTGTAGTTGCCGCCCACCACTTTCGGGGCGCCAAAGTCGGTAAAGCAGAGGGTAAAACAAACGAAGATGGCGCTGACCAGACCGAATTTAATCCCGGGCAGCGTCACCGTTAAAAATATCCGCGTTCGTTTGGCCCCCAGGCTGATGGCGGCCTCGTACAGCCGGGCATCGGTATTTAACAACGACACCATCAGGATCATGTACGCCGCGGGAAAGGTGAATACCGCCTCCGCGATAATAATCCCCACCGGTCCGTACAGCCCGATATCCCATTTCAACCATGGCAGGTTTCCAAAAAAGCCGGTGGTGATAAACCCTTTGTTCCCAAATATATACACCAGCGACAGGCCGTAGAGCATGGTCGGGGCATACAGGGGTAACATGGCCACAATCCGAAAAAACCACTTCCCCGGAATCAGGGTTCGTGTAACGGCATAGGCGTAAACAAGCGCCAAAAGAACGGCGATAAAAGTGGTGACAACGGAGACAAACAGGCTGTTGTAAATCGAGTCGTAAAGGGCGCGATTGGAAAAGTAGTTGATGAAGTTGCTCAAGCCGATCCATCGATCCACCTGACCGGTGTATCCGTCTTCATCCAGCAAGACGTCGTCAATGATATACTGATCACCGTCAATGACGGCGGTGACCTCTTTGACCTTAACCGGATCGGCATAGTGCATCACCTTGATGCACGAGACCTTGTAAATCTGACCATTTCTGATGGTTACCGCCATTCCGTCATGGCGGGTGACACCATTGGTCAATGGAAATGATTTCTTGTCGATATTCAACCGTTTGGGGTCACCGTCGATAAACGCCCGCCGCCCCCCGAGGCGCACATCTTCTTTCCCCCAGATGGATACCAGGACCTCGGCATGCATACTGCGGTCAATGAGCTGGTAAACGGGAAATAAAACAGCCACGGACATCCAGATAATGACCAAAAAAATCAGGGCCCGTTTCAGCCAGTTTTCCGAACTGGTTTTTTGCCGGACTTTTTCTTTGATTACTGTCTGGGGATCAAATGCCCGGTCGGCTGTTTTTAAGGTTGGTTCCGTGTAGGTTGAGTCTGGTTCCGGCATAATCCAATATATTTATAATTATAAATCGTTAATAACAATACGATATAACATGCTTCAAACGCTCTACGATTGATAGATCAATAGCCGTTCCGGTGGACAATAGATGGATAACGGCCTCTCATTTTCTATGTTCAGCCGCTTTAGTTTTTCCGCGGGGAGATCCGCCTCAATCAGGGACGACTCCAATGCGTCATCATCGAGTTGTAGGCGCAAGTATAAGCGGTAGGATGGGCCGCGAAATTCGATTTTTTCAACAACCGTGACCAGGATATTTTCACCGTTGTCACCGTTTTCCAGGACCCGGATATCCTCGGGGCGGATGGTCACCGTCACCTTTTTCCCCTGAAATGGGGCGGCCTGGTTGTCTGTTACGGTCAGTGTCTGGTTTCCAAAATGCACGTGGTTTTCATCACGCACTTTCCAACCATTTAAAAAATTCATCACCCCGATGAATCCGGCGGCAAAGGTATCCTTGGGCGTGTGGTAGATGGACTGGGGAGAGTCGCACTGAATCATTCGACCCGCTTCGATAAGAAGAATGCGATCGGCCATGGTCAGGGCCTCTTCCTGATCGTGGGTGACCATGATCGTAGTGATCCCGAGACGTTGCTGAAGGTCCCTGATTTCACTTCGCAGATAGACCCGCACCTGCGCATCCAAGGCGGACAGCGGTTCATCAAGAAGCAGCATGGCCGGGCTGGGTGCCAGGGCCCGCGCCAGGGCCACCCGCTGCTGCTGCCCGCCGGACAGCTGGGCCGGATATTTGCCCCCGCTATCTCCCAGGCCGACCAGATCGAGCATCTCCTGGGTTCGCGCGGGGTGATCTGCCTTTTTAAAGGTTGATGCCCTAAGGCCGTAGGATACATTTTGAATGGCCGTCAGATTGGGAAAAAGGGCGTAGGATTGAAACACAATTCCGCATTCCCGCTCGGACGTGGGCTTTTTTGAGATATCTTTCCCCTGTAAAACAATCCGGCCCACATTTTGTTCTTCCAAGCCGGCGATCACCCGCAACAGGGTGGTTTTTCCGCACCCGCTGGGACCGAGAATACAGACCAGTTCACCGGGGTATACATCGATAGACACATCTTCCAGGGCAACGAAATCCCCGAATGTTTTGGTGACATTTTTAACTTCCAGGAATGTATCGCTGTCTGTTTTCAGGGCCGGTTCCGGGGACATGGGGAAAACTCCTTTAAAAAATACCGGCGCGTCCCAAAAGGACGCGCCGGGGGAAAAACGACCGATATAACACGAAATCGGCCGGCAACGATTATTTCTTGGGCAGACTCTTACCGTCGTACCGCTTTGTCCATTCCTTCAGGATCGCGGCACGATTTCGGGCGGCCCAGTCAAAGTCATTATCGATCAGTTGAACGGCCGGATCTTCCGGGTATCCATCGGGAACCGTGACCGGTACCGTCTTATGTCCGATGATGGGATACACCTTGACATACTTTTTAAACATATCCTCGCTGATAGCCCAGTCGAGAAATACTTTGGCTGATGGATTAATCTTCGGTTTTTTAATCAGACCGTTGGCCTCCACTTCCCATCCCGATTTTTCCTTGGGAAAGGCCACCACCACGGGCTCACCCTTGCTTCTTTGTTTAAAACCGCGATAGGCGAACGAGATACCGATGGGATATTCGCCTTTTCCGGCCAGTTTGGCCGGTTTTGAGCCGGAATGGGTGTAAATGGCGATATTTTCATGGAGTTTATCAAGATAGGCCCAGCCCTCTTTCTCGCCCATGATCTGGAGAATCGCTGAAACGGTTAAAAAGCCGGTGCCCGAGGACGCCGGATTCGGCATGACCAGGTGCCCTTTGTACATGGGATCGGTCAGGTCGGCATAAGACTGCGGCAGTTTGAGGCCCTTGGCTTTCATTTCGATGGTG
>JAOZUU010000346.1 GCA_029938515.1 Desulfobacterales bacterium
CTTTCAAAAAACGCAGGCATACCCGTTGGATATGCCGAGTATTTTTGAAAGCCTTGGCGCTCAATAGATTAGCGCAGAGCGAGCTAAAAATCGCTCAATTCAGGTATAACTAAGGAAAGATTGATGAGACCCAAAAAAGAACTGACGTTTCTTGATTCTGAAGAAAACCAGCTGAAGGTGAGGAAGTATTTTTATGTGTCGCTGGTTGTTTTACTGATCATCGACTTCTTTCTACACAAACACGTTCATTTTTCCTGGGAGAATGCGCCCTGTTTTTACGCGGTATACGGTTTTATCGCCTGTGTCAGCCTGATTTTTGTGGCCAAGCTCCTGCGGCTGCTGGTCAAGCGAAGGGAAGATTACTATGATTAGCGCACTTCCACCAGCGGTGATCTTTATTGCCGGGGCCGTATTCGTCCCCATTTTCAGGGGACGAGGCAAGTTGATGTACCTGCTGGCCTTGCCGGTGATTGCAGGACTGGATTTGTTGTATCTCCCCGCAGGTCAATCCTGGACAGCGATGTTTCTTGATTATCCCCTGATTGTCTGCCGAGTAGATCGGCTCAGTCTGGCCTTTGGATATGTATTTGTTCTCATCGCGTTTATCGGGACGATCTATTCTCTGCACGTCAAGGACGACATTCAACATATGGCCGCATTGTGCTACGCCGGCGGCGCGCTAGGGGTCACCTTTGCCGGAGATCTGTTCTCGCTTTATCTTTTCTGGGAAATCATGGCCCTGGCGTCGGTGGTTCTGCTGCTGGCACGCAGGACGGAAGACTCACGCAAGGCGGCTTTCCGCTATTTCATGTGGCATTTTTTCGGTGGGCTTTGCCTGCTGGCCGGTATTATCCTGTTCGTCATCACCCGGGGAACCACCGAATTTGATTATATTGGCCTGACCGATTCGGCTTCCCTGATGATCTTTGTCGGATTTTGCCTGAATGCCGCTGTCTTTCCGTTTCATGCCTGGCTGCCGGATGCCTATCCCCGGGCGACCATTACGGGAGCGGTTTTCATGAGTGCCTTGACGACGAAAAGTGCCGTCTACATCCTGGCCCGGACGTTTCCGGGAAATGAAGTTCTCCTCTGGGCAGGGGCTACTATGACCTGTTTTCCGATTTTTTATGCGGTCATCGTTAATGATATGCGCCGGGTGCTGTCCTACAGCCTGATTAATCAGGTGGGGTTCATGGTTTGCGGTATCGGTATCGGCAGCCAGTTGGCCATCAACGGCGTGGTCGCCCATGCCTTTTGTCACATCATCTATAAAGCCCTGTTGTTCATGTCCACCGGCGCGGTCCTGCACATGACCGGAAAGATCAGGGGAACCGATCTGGGCGGATTGTATAAAACCATGCCCTTTACGGCGGTGTGCTGTATGGTCGGGGCCGCTTCCATTTCGGCTTTTCCCCTGTTTAGTGGTTTCGTCAGCAAGTCGTTGACCGTGGCTGCCGTAGCCGAATCGCATCATGTAATCGTATGGTTTATGCTGCTTTTCGCTTCGGCCGGTGTATTCCATCATGCCGGCATCAAGGTGCCTTTTTTTATTTTCTTCGGTCACGACTCGGGCATCCGAAGCAAGGAACCGCCCATAAACATGCGCATTGCCATGGGAATGGCCGCTTTCATCTGCATTTTTTTGGGCGTTTATCCGGCCCCGTTGTATCATATTTTGCCCTATCCGGTCGATTTCGTTCCCTACACGGCCTTTCACGTAGTGGGGATGTTACAGCTTCTGATGTTTGGCGCCCTGGCGTTTACCATGCTGATCCTGTCCGGATTTTACCCGGCGGAGCAGCGGGCCGTGAACCTCGATACCGACTGGTTTGTTCGGTTGCCGGGGCGGGCGTTTATCCGCTTCTGTCACCAACCGCTCCAGACGATCGCGGAGGTGATGACCGGATGGGCAAGATCGGTCGTCGCCGGATTTAAATCGGCCCCGTCCCGTTTCGTAGAGATTGAGAAACGGATGGATTGGATTTTTCACACCCTTCTGGTGGAATTACCGGAGCGGGTTTTGCAGATCGTTCAACCACTGAAGACCGAAAAATCAGAACTATCATGGAATGTGGCCTATATATTGATACCGTTTATCCTGTTGCTTCTGGCTATATTGATTGTGTTCCAGTGATGGGTGAATGTTTATAATGCCTTATCTGCTGCTTCAAACCGTGCTTGTGCCATTGGCGGCTGCAATGATTGTCTTGCTGACACGATCCCGCAAGGGGTTTCTCTTCGGCTGGATCACCATTGCGTCGCTGGTTTATACTATGGTGCTCCTGACTATTGCCGGATTCCGATTATTCACCGAAGGCCACATCTTCGAGCAGTATACCATCGGGCCGGACGTGAGTTTGAACCTCATGGCCGATGGACTGAGCCTTCCCGTGGGGCTGATCATCAATCTTATCTGTATCGTCCTTGCCTGCTATTCGCTCCACTACGTCGAGCACAGAATCGACATCATCTATCCCGAGGCCGATGCGCACACCCGGAGCCTGTACTTTAAGCGGTTTTTCTTTCTCTACCTGTTTTTTCCGGCCGGATTCATGGGGGTGGCCTTCAGCACAAACCTGATCGCCGTCTATCTGTTTCTCGAATTGTTGACCATCATACCCCTCTACTTCATCATGGCCCAGTTTGGCTATTCCGACTATATCACCCGATATAAAGTGGCCCTGATGTGCCTTTTTTGGGGCGTTGCCGGAGCCACCCTGTTTTTAATCGGCATCGTTTTGGGGTACACCCAGATCGGCAGCTTCGAAATTGCCGATTTGCCGAAACTGGCCGGTCGCCCACAGACATTCTGGGTGGCTTTGCTGATTCTGACGGGGCTGGCCACAAAACTGGCCATCATTCCGCTGCACGTCTGGATGCCCTGGGTACATGCCGAACACCCCACCTGTATTGCCGGTTTGCTGGCCATCTATGCCAACATCGCCGCCTACGTGGCGGTGCGTGTTCTGATCCTGCCCCTGACGTCTGACATGCAGGTGTTTTCGTTGCCATTGATGGTGCTGGCAATGATCACCATGACCTATGGTGGGTTTCTGACCTTAGCCCAGACCGACGCCAAGCGGTTCTGCGCCTGTTCGACCATCAGCCAGATTTCATATTCGGTTTTTGGTATCGCCGCCATGAACGGATTGGGTGTTCAGGGGGGTATGTTTTATTTCCTCAGCCATATTCTGGGAAAGGCCATTTTGTTTTCAACGGCGGGCATCCTCGTATACACAGTGGAAACCCGTGATATGCAACGGATGGGGGGGCTCTGGCAAAAGATGCCGATAACGGCCATTCTCTGGTTTTCAGCGGCCTTGATACTTTCGGCCCTTCCGCCGACCAGTGGATTTGTCGGCAAGTGGCTCTTTTTCACGGGTGCTTTTCAAAAGATGCAATCCGATCCATTCGGTCTTGTTCTCGTGGTGGCGGCCATCCTTTCAACCTTGATCACCCTGATTTATACGTTTCTGGCCGGTATTCGGATTTTCTTCGGGCCATTGAAACCCAACCCGGGGGATCACCCTATCAAAGACCCACCCCTGACCATGAGCATCCCCCTGCTTGTACTGGTATTAACAGCCTTTGCATTGGGACTGTTTCCCCAGCCGATCCTGAAACTGTTGAGTACAGTGTTAGCTTCACTTTAGCTCTAAAACCCCTCATGGAATAGAGTTGTTTGAGGGCAAGGACACAGATTGTCGCAATAATATGAGGCTGTCAGCTTATATTATTAAAGAAATCCGAAAATTGAGCAGGTAAATATCGTTTGTGATTATCCTTTAAGAGGCTATATGAAAACAATTCACTTGCAGATCAGATTAGAAGATTCCCCCGCTTTTTCGCATGATCGACTTGACTTCGGCGGCACGAATTCGCTCTTCCTGTTCGTCCTTTCTTTTACGGGCACCTTCCAGCTTCGCAGCCAGATCATTGAAATCCGCCGGTTTCATCAGGTAATCAAACGCGCCTAATTTCATACCTTCCACGGCGGTTTCGGTGGTGCCGTGCCCCGTCAGCATAATCACTTCCACCAAAGGATACCCTTTTTTAATTTCTTTTAAGGTTTCAATACCGT
>JAOZUU010000347.1 GCA_029938515.1 Desulfobacterales bacterium
ATTTATTTGTAATTTGGTGCTTGTAATTTGCTATTTCTCTCCGAGCCGTAGGTTCAAATCTACGAGCCGGAGGCCGGTTTATTCGGAATTAGGTGCTTAGAAATTATTTTTTCGGTTTATCCGGGTTAGGGGCATAATCCCCACAAACGGTTTTCTTACCACGGCCTGATACACCATGTTGGTAAGGGTTACGATATCGAAAACCGGGAGGTTGACCGTTTGCTGAATCAAAGGGGCGAAATAGGACATATCCGTACACTCGAGGACAATCGCTCCGATGTCCGGATTTTGTCCGGCCAGCCCCTTTACGATGGATAGAAGTTCCTTTTCAAATTTGTCAAAATCAAGCGCAACTCGTTTATTCTCAATGATTACGTCACAGAATTCCTCCTGGTCATCCATTCCGGCGATGCATACCGGGACATCCTCGGCCCCAACAGCTCGTAGATGTTGCTGAGTGAGACTGTCTTTTTTAGCCGTTAAGATTCCGACTTTTTGATTTTGCTTCAGCATGCAGTACACCAGGGGAACCTGTATAAGGCTTGAAAGAAAAACCGGGATGTTGACAGCGTCTGCTATTTCCCGTTGAAATAGGGCGAGAAATCCACAACTCCCTGTAATCGCTTCAACCCCTTCCGATTCCAGTTCCTGTGCCGCTGTGATAAAAGGTTCCAGGAGGGATCGATCCCCATGATCAACGACTTTTTTAGTTGTGGCCCCTTTGACCACCTTAAAGGTTACAGGAAAATCAAAGGTTCTCGCGTTTTTAATGTGTCCGGGCGGTTTGGCAAAATACGATTCAAGGCTTAAAACGCCAATTGGTATTCCATATATATTTGTTCCTCCTTCTAAGATCATCCTGAATACCTCCATACTAAATTTGAATAGAGTTCATTTTTTTGTTGACACCAATTAAAAACTAAATGTATACAATTTGTCAACAATAAACATTTTTCTTGTCTTATTTTGCAATTAACCTCAGGCCAAAGGGGTGTTGATGTCCAGCAGCCGACCCACAGAAAAAAAAGGGGCGCCAATCGAAATTGATCATCTTTCCAAACATTTTGGAAAGTTCGAAGCTGTTAAGGATGCCAACCTTGATATAAAGGCCGGAGAATTTCTCACCTTCCTCGGACCCAGCGGGTCCGGTAAAACCACCACATTGATGATGGTCGCGGGTTTTTTAATCCCCACCTATGGTGACATCCGGGTAAGTGGGAACTCCATTGTCACTATTCCCGCCCACAGGCGAAACATTGGGATGATGTTTCAGCATTATGCCCTTTTCCCTCACATGAGCGTGTCCAATAATATCGCGTTTCCTTTAGAAATGCGGCGTACTTCCAAAGAAAAGATCAAAGAACGAGTAGCCTGGGCCCTCGACCTGGTTAGGCTCACAGAGTTTAAAAACAGACGGCCCAATCAGCTCAGTGGGGGCCAGCAGCAGCGGGTTGCCCTGGCCAGGGCGATCGTCTTTGAGCCCACGTTGCTTCTACTCGATGAACCTTTGGGAGCTCTGGATGCCAAACTCAGAGAAAATATGCAGATTGAACTGAAATCACTTCATTCCCAGCTCGGCACGACCGTTTTATACGTCACCCATGATCAGGCAGAGGCCTTGACCCTGTCCGATCGGATCTGTGTCTTCAATGAGGGACGCATTATCCAGGTGGGAACACCGGATGACCTTTACAATCTGCCGGAAAACAGGTTTGTGGCCGACTTCATTGGAGAAACCAATTTTCTGACCGGGGAGGTTGTCTCGAGGGAAGAGAAGGGATGCACGATTCAACTGGATGAGGCTATTTCAGCAAAGTGTTTCTTTCGGGATACATTCGCACATCCCGAAAAATGGGCGACCTATTCGCTTCGACCGGAAAAGATACTGTTGGGAGAGAGCGCCAAACACGTTGATAACACCTACGAGGGGATTGTGAAGGAGTTTCTCTACCTGGGCGAGTTTACCAAATACCGTATTGAACTGAGTAATTCAATTGAACTCAATGTGAAAGCGACCAACCGCAAAGGTAGAAAGCTTTTGGCAAAGGGTGAAACCACCGCTGTCGGCTGGGAAAAAGAAGAGATGTTGTTAGTCGAGTCGGAGGTCCCTTCGGACTCATACAATTAACCGCATAGACCAAACAAAAGGAGGTAACGTATTATGGAAAGAAGATTGTCTCACAAAAATTTTTTTATGATCATGGGTTTATCTATACTGTTCACTTTGACCGGGGTCTTTACAGCCACTGCCGGTGGTCCCCTAACATTGGAGCAGGTCAAGGCCGAACTGGAAAAGTACAAAGGCAGTTCCTTAGTGATCACTTCCTGGGGGGGCTCTTATCAGGATGCACAACGTAAGGCCTATTATGAACCTTTTGAGAAGGAATTCGGTATCAAGATTATCGAAGATAGTCCCGCAGCCATTTCGAAGGTCATGGCCATGGTCAAAGCCAAAAAAGTCACCTGGGATATAGTGGACGGCGGCGCCTATAAACTGGATGACCTCGGCGGGAACAGGGGGTTTCTGGAAAAGATGGATTATAACATCATTGATGCCGGAGATGTCGATCCGTTTTTTGTGTCGGAGTGGTACATGAGCACCATCAGTTGGTGTGAGACTTTGGGCTACCGGACCGATATTTTTCCCGGCGACAAGGCCCCCACCAGTGCCGTTGATTTCTGGGATGTGAAAAAATTTCCCGGCAGGAGGGCCATGCGCGACAACCCCATCTACAACATCCCTCTGGCCCTGCTCGCAGACGGCGTTCCCAAAGACAAGATTTATCCTTTGACGGAAGATAAGATCAAACGTGCCTTTAAAAAATTAGATGAAATCAAGCCGCATGTCAATGTCTGGTGGACCCAGGGGGCCCAACCACCTCAACTCCTGACTGACAAAGAAGTTGTCATGTCCACCGGATGGAACGGGCGTATCGCTTCGGTCCAAAAGGAAGGCGTCCCGGTTGCTATCATCTGGGAAGGTGCGCAGATGGTATCGGATGCCTGGTATATCCCCAAAGGCGCCGAAAAAAAGGACCTCGCCATGCTTTTTATCGCCTGGGCAACTTTCCCGGAGAATAACTGGCGTTTATCCCAATACATCGACTATGGGCCTGTGAATACTAAATCCCTTAAATTTCTCCCCAAGGACATTCTTGCGAGGATGCCCCTGACACATGCGGATAAAATGATAAAATGCGATTTTTCATGGTGGTCGACCCAATATGTCGATATGCTTGAGCGCTGGCGTGAATGGAAGCTCCAGTAGCGCCTTTGCCGACCCTCGCCCATCATTTATACATGGGTGAGGGTTGGCCGTTTCTTAACCCGGAAAAAGTCCAGGAGAGTGCATAGAAAATGGCGGATGCAATGGGTCAGGCAGAAACGGTTGCGGTTGAACGCCCCTTTGTAAAGCAACTTGCCCGTTTGGAACGCTGGGAAAAGGTAACTGTTTTTGCCTTTGTTGCCCCGGCCGTGTTGCTCCTGTTGTGTTTTTTCGTATTTCCCATTGCGACTTTCCTGCTCACCAGTCTTTTTGATCCCGCCTTTACCACCGAGCACTACGTGAAGGCTTTCACGCGACCGGTTTATTTGCGTATATTTCGTGTAACTTTTGAATTATCCATCCTCACCACCCTGGGGGCCTTGCTTATCGGCTATCCGGTTGCCTACCTCTTTGCCAATGTACCGCCAACGATCCGAAATTTTCTCCTCCCGGTGGTTCTCTTCCCCTTCTGGACCAGCATCCTAGTGCGGATGTACGCCTGGATGGCCCTGCTCGGGCACAACGGCGTCATCAACCAGATGCTCCTCAAAGGGGACATCATATCAACACCGCTGCCCATGCTGTTTAACCGCTTCAGTGTGCTGGTGGGCATGATTCATTTCATGCTCCCCTACATGATTCTGACTCTCTATTCGGTGATGAGCGGTATACCCAAGGAACTCACCCAGGCCGCAGCCAGTCTGGGCGCGCCGCCTTACAAGCAATTTTTCAGGGTATATCTGCCATTGAGTATGCCGGGGGTGGGGGCCGGCTGCCTCCTGGTGTTCAT
>JAOZUU010000015.1:0-1089 GCA_029938515.1 Desulfobacterales bacterium
TTTTTTATTATGGCATTATTATTAATAACCGAAATAAGTGTTGAAAAAACGATCACTGTTTGCTATTTATGCTATTTACCTGTTTTTACATATATTTTTTCTGTAAATAACCTCAAGGGCAAGTGAAACAACTGAAATGTTGAATTGGTTTCCTGTCGCATAAAGATGAAAGAAAAAATATCATTTGTGACTCTAATCTCAAAACGAGTGATGGAGTAAAATAACATGCGCTCGATTATGAGGGTTATCGAGAAAAAACGCCTGGATTTGACACCCAAAGGTAATCTGTTGGCTGATTTTGTGGTTTCCAACCCCGGAAAAGTCGTATTCATGACCACGAAAGAGTATTCCAAGGCATGTCATGTCAGCGAGGCCACGGTGGTTCGATTCGTCGGACAACTCGGATACGACGGCTACAGCAACTTCATCCAGGCCTTGAGAGATCTGCTGGACACGGAATTAAACCTCATTGACCGGCTGGACCTGGCGGACATCAAGGGACCCGGAGCCGATCGTTTTCAACGGGTCGTGTTCGAGGAAATCGACAATTTAAAACAGCTGTTGGAAAGCATGGATTTAAAGAAGATCGATTCGGTTGTGGAACGACTTCACTCAAGTCCATCGATTATCGTAATCGGGTCCCGGCTTTCTTTTACCCTGGCGTATTATTTCGGATGGTCCTTGACCAAAATAAAAACGAATATTCAAATCCTGAAAGGCAGTGATAGCACGACCCTGGACACCCTCACCTTCGCCCCGGAAAATAGCCTCGTGATAATCATTGCCACCACCCGGTACCCCAATGAGCTTATCCGTATCGGCAAATTTGTCCAGCAACTCAACCACCGGTTCATCGTACTCACTGACAGCTCGACCTGCCCCCTGATTCAGTTTGCTGATGAATCCCTGGTGGCCCCGTTGAGAAATATCCCCTTTATCGGCAGCCCTACCGCCCTCGGGTGTCTGATCAATTTTATTATCCAGGAGCTGGCCGCGAAAAAAGGACCGGAACTAAAGAACCATCAGCAGAAACTGGAAAAAACCTATTGGGAAAATGATGTGCTGTTTAATATGAAATAATTTCGTAAA
>JAOZUU010000015.1:1189-14223 GCA_029938515.1 Desulfobacterales bacterium
AATGGAGGACGAAATGACGGAAAAAGGCATTAAAAAAGTCGTATTGGCTTACAGTGGCGGCCTGGACACATCGGTTATCGTGCCCTGGCTGAAAGAAAATTATAACGACTGTGAAGTGATCTGCTTCACCGCCGATCTGGGCCAGGAAGAAGAGCTGGACGGTTTGGAAGAAAAGGCTTTGGCCTCGGGCGCCAGCAAGTTAATTATACGTGATCTCAGGGAGGAATTTTTAAATGATTACGTCTTTCCCACCATACAGGCCGGAGCGATTTATGAACGCGAGTATCTGCTGGGAACCTCCATTGCCCGGCCATTGATCGCCAAACATATGGTGGCGATCGCCGAGGCCGAAGGCGCGGATGCCATTGCTCACGGCTGCACCGGGAAAGGGAACGATCAGGTTCGTTTTGAACTCACCGCCATGGCCCTGAATCCCAAGCTGAAAACCATCGCCCCCTGGCGCGAGTGGGATATCCGCAGCCGGGAAGATGCCATTAAATATGCCACCAAATATAAAATCCCCATTGCACAGACGGAAAAGGATATTTACAGCCGGGATCGCAATATTTTTCACCTTTCGCATGAAGGCGGTCTACTGGAGGATCCCTGGAACGAACCGGCCGCGGACATGTTTCAGTTATCCGTCAGCCCGGAAGAAGCCCCCGATGACCCGGAATATATTGAAATCGGATTTGAAAAGGGCAAACCGGTCAGCCTGAACGGAGAAACACTCTCGGCGTTGGAACTTTTTACCCGCCTGAACCGGATCACCGGTGCCCACGGTATCGGTCGCGTGGATATCGTGGAGAATCGGTTGGTGGGGATGAAAAGCAGGGGGGTTTACGAAACGCCGGCCGGGACGGTGTTGATCAAAGCCCATCAAGCCCTGGAAAGCATCTGTATGGATAAGCACACCATGCACTACAAGGATTTCGTGGCCGTTAAATACGCCGAACTGGTTTACAACGGCATGTGGTTCATGCAGCTCAGACGGGCCATGGACGCTTTTGTTCAAGTCACCCAGCAGCATATCACGGGGACCGTGCGATTAAAGCTTTACAAGGGCAATATCATCATTGCCGGGCGGAAAAGCCCGCACAGCCTGTATCGAGAAGATTACGCCTCTTTCGGTGAGGAAGATGTCTACAACCAGCAGGATGCCCAGGGATTTATCCAGTTGTTCGGCCTGCCGCTGAAAGTGGAGGCCCTGCTCGCTATCGAAGGCACCGGCGACACCCGTTATAGAACGCCGGATTACAGTCGATTCAAGCGGGACTAGTGGCTCTGGATGCTGGCTGCTGGATCCCAGCAGATATTCAACATCCACTATTTGTCGATTTTTTTCAATAGATAACGAGGTCCGTATATTTGACAATTCACCCGATTTTTGACATATATTGGTTGGCTTCGAAAAAAACATTCCGCCAAAAATTTGATGGCCCAATTATGATAGACTCGTAAAAAAATCCCATTTCCCCTCCCCTGGCGGGAGGGGACTAAGGGGAGGGGGATATAACGGGCTGAAATTCTATTTTTTAATCACCCTCACCCCAACCCTCTCCCGTCCCCGCCGCCAAGATGGCGGGATCTTCGACAAGCAGAGAGAGAGTTTTGACTTTTTACGAGATCATCGATCCTTACATCCGGCAATGCCAACCCGAGGTAAAAAAGATGCCGTACTTAGCGAAACAGACAAGGCAGGTTTTTAAAGGATGGGACGAGTTCTACGCCAAACCCGAAAATGAAAAACTCGATATTTTCAAACAGGGGGACAGACTGTTCGATATCATTTTCGCCCAGCAATTTGACCGGCCCTTTTTGGATTTCATCTGTCGTTTATCCGAAAGGATCCGGCAGTTGGCCAAAACAAAAATGGGGGCTGATAAATTAAGGCACCTTTTGCCCCACAAGCGCTGCATGCTTTACTTTGTACAGCCCTCCACGCGGACGTTTCTCTCCTTTTTAAACGCCTGCTACATCCTTGGCCTGAGCGTGTCCGAAAGCCGGGGTACCAGTACCAGCTCGGAAGTTAAGGGGGAGTCCCAGGAGGATACCATCCGTACTTTTGCCAGTTATGTGGACTTGATCGTCGCCCGCCATCCGGAAGCCGGTTTTGCCGAAAAAACCGCCTGGGTCCTCAATCAGACGGATCGGCCGGTTCCCATCATCAACGGTGGCTCAGGGCCTGATCAGCACCCCACCCAGGCGCTTCTGGACATCTATACCCTGGAGAGATCTTTTAAAGACATCGGCGGGTTGGACGGAAAGAAAATTGCCATGGTGGGAGATTTAAAACGAGGCCGGACGGTTCGCTCCCTCAGCTATCTAATGAAGAACTACAAGGACATCACCTTGTATTTCGTTTCGCCCGACATTTTTAAAATGAAGCCCGATATCTTAAGCTTTCTTGAAAAACATCAAATCGAATATCATGAAACCGATGATTTCGAAAGCATCATGCCGCTGGTGGATGCCATTTATATGACCCGGATTCAGGATGAATACGCTGACGACACTTCCCAGGAAGCCGGTACGTATCCGGATTTTCATTTCCAGGTAAAGCATCTTTCCGTGATCCAGCCCCATTGCGCGCTGCTGCATCCCCTGCCCCGACGATATGAAATCGAGGTGGATGTGGACCATGACCCCCGGGCCGCCTACTGGCGCCAGGAACGAAACGGCATGTGGCTGCGGGCGGCCTTAATTGCCTATATTTTCAGGGTGGACAATGACATTGTCAGTGAATTTGCCTGATACCACCCCTGATATCGCATCGGGTGCCTCGGAAAAAATTCAATTGACAGATGAATGTTAAATAAATTATGTTTATTGTTTATCAAATTAACTGCCATTGATTAAAACAGACCTTTAAAAATAATCACCCAAGAGGAGCCATGGCCGAAAACAACGATCCGCTCGTTCGCTTCGTCGATATTCAGAAGAGCTACGACGGCGAAATTCTGGTCATTAAAGATCTCAATATGGATGTGACCCGCGGAGAGTTTCTCACCATGCTCGGCCCCTCCGGATCCGGTAAAACCACCTGTCTGATGATGGTCGCCGGTTTTGAGCCGGCCACCCATGGTGAAATTTATCTCAACGGCCAGCCGATCAACAATGTCCCCCCCCATAAACGCGGGATCGGTATGGTTTTCCAGAACTACGCACTGTTTCCGCACATGACCGTGTCTGAGAACCTTGCCTTCCCCCTGGAAGTACGCAAGATGAACAAAGATGAGTGCAAACGGCGGATAAAGAGAGCGCTCGAAATGGTTCAACTGGCTGAGTTCGGCAACCGGCGGCCGGCACAGCTTTCAGGGGGGCAGCAGCAGCGTGTAGCGGTGGCTCGGGCGCTGGTATTCGATCCGGATCTGGTTTTGATGGATGAACCCCTGGGGGCCCTGGACAAGAACCTGCGCGAGCAGATGCAGTTCGAGATCAAACATATTCACGAAGAGCTGGGGGTGACGGTCATTTATGTAACCCATGACCAGACTGAAGCCCTCACCATGTCCAACCGGATTGCCGTTTTTGACGACGGCATTATCCAGCAGCTGGCCCCACCGGATATCCTCTACGAAAAACCGGATAACGCTTTCGTCGCCCAATTTATCGGTGAAAATAACCGCTTGCTGGGAACAATTATGGAAGCAGATGATGTCAGTTGCAAGGTAGAGGTTGACGGTGGTGGCCTGATCCATGCCAAAAGCGTGAATATCGCCGGAATCGGTGAGCGCGCGACGCTGTCATTACGACCGGAACGGGTGATCATACAGCCGCCCGAAGGCAGTCTGCCCAATATATTCGATGCCCGGGTAAAAGAGCTTATCTATCTGGGCGACCATATCCGCACCCGTGTCAATGTGTGCGGGCACGACGATTTTGTTGTCAAGATTCCCAACTCGGCCACCCAGGCCGTCCTTCAAAAAAATACCACGGTCAAAATCGGCTGGGAAATGGAAGACTGCCGGGCACTGGATCCATCCGACTAGTGTCTCGTCAGAAAGGAAAATTAACCCGAAACCTAAAACCCCAAAACAAGGAGAATTCAATGAACAAGGTCATGAAACTAATGTTAATCGCCATGGTGATGATTGCTTTTTCGGCGGGAATTACCCTGGCCAAAACTGAACTGGTGATCGTTTCCTGGGGCGGCGCGTATACGGCCAGCCAGCAAAAAGCGTATCACGATCCGTATATGAAATTGCACCCCGACATCCAGATCATCAACGACGATTCCGCCGGCAGTGGTGCCGCCAAGCTTCGGGCGCAGGTTGAGGCGGGGAATGTCACCTGGGACCTTCTGGATGCACTCGCCTCGGATGCGATTGCCCTCTGTGACGAAGGGCTCATCGAAGAGATCGACCATGATAAAATGTTGGCGGCGGCTCCGGACGGCACCCCGGCATCCAAGGATTTTGGCGATCTGATCGCTTCACCCTGTTTTATTCCCGAGATCGTTTACTCGATCGCCTTCGCCTATCGTAAGGATAAATTCGATACACCGCCGACCACCCTTGCGGATGTGTTTGATCTGAAAAAATTTCCCGGCAAGCGCGCCCTGGAGAAAAAACCGGTGGCCAATCTGGAGTGGGCCCTGATCGCGGACGGCGTTGATCCCGCCAAGGTCTATGATGTCCTGGGAACGCCGGAAGGTATCGATCGGGCATTTAAAAAGCTGGGCACAATTAAGGACAGCGTGATCTGGTGGTCCAAGGGTGCCCAGCCGCCTCAGCTTCTGGCCGACGGCGAAGTCACTATTGCGTCCGCCTATAACGGCCGTCACTTTAACGCTATTGTCGCGGAAAAACAGCCGATCGAGATGTTATGGGACTGGCAGCATCTTGACCTGGATGGATGGGTGGTCCCCAAGGGAGCGCCCCATAAAAAGGAAATTATGGAATACCTGAAGTTTGCCACCGACACCCAGCGGCTGGCGGATCAGGCCAAGTTCATCTCTTACGGCCCCGCGCGTATATCGTCGGCGCCCCTGGTCGGCAAGCACGCCGAGTTTGGCATCGACATGAAACCGCATATGCCCACCGCTCCGGAGAACATGAAACACGTTATCCTCAAAGATCATGTCTGGTGGGGGGATCATGAAGTTGAATTAACCGAACGTTTTAATGCCTGGCTCACCAAATAAGTAAGATAACCATCGGGGCCGGGGTAAAATCCGGCTCCGATCTTTCAAGGGACTATTAAAACCTAACCCGGCAAAGCCGGAACCAAACCGACGATTGAAGATTTATGATTTGTGGCATCGCTTCGCTCTGTATTTCTATTAAAATCGATAGAATTTATTAAATATTCGATCTGGCTATGGTATAAATCCTTCGCAAACATAATGTGATTTGAATAAATTAGGTACTAAAGTGATAAACCCCGAATGACGAATCCGGATACCACCCAGGAAATCCTGACCACCGCGGATGGCGTACCGCTAAAGGTCAGCCTGAAACGCGCTCTGCGAAGAAAAAAAAGAAATTCCCTGCTGCTGGTGGCGCCGCTTTTTTTATTCATCCTGCTCACCTTCCTGCTTCCCATCACCGATATGCTCTTGCGCAGTGTGGACAACAAAATTGTTCCCGATCTGCTTCCACGAACAGCCCCCCTGCTTGCCGGTTGGGATGAAACCGGTCAGGAACTACCGGGAGAAGATATTTATCACGCCATGGTGGAAGATATCAATGAGGGCGCGGCGACGAAGACCATTCTTCGCCTGGGTCGAAGGCTGAATTTCGAACGAGCCGGCATGTCGAGTGTATTCCGTAAAACCGCGCGCAAGGTCAAAGGTCTTCAGCAACCGGATTCTTACCAGGCGGAAATGCTGAAAATTGACCAGCATTGGGGTGACATCAATATCTGGCGATTAATCAAACGCGAAAGTGGTGCCTTCACCAAGTCACACTTTCTTTCAGCCATTGATCGTCAGACCAACGATGATGGAACGATTGGTCCTAAACCGGAATATAAACAGATCTACATCAAGCTCTTTGGCCGAACGCTGGCCCTTAGCCTGTTGATCACCGTGTTGACGATTCTTTTGGGATATCCGATTTCCTATCTTCTGGCCACGCTGCCAACCAAGACCAGCAATCTGCTGATCATATTGGTGCTGTTGCCGTTCTGGACGTCCCTGCTGGTGCGCACCAGCGCCTGGATCGCCCTGTTGCAAAAAGAGGGAGTCATCAACGACCTGCTAGTGGCGGTCGGATTGATCGCTAACGATCATCGCCTCGCCATGATTCATAACCAAATCGGCACCGTTGTAGCGATGACCCATATCCTCCTGCCGTTTATGGTGCTGCCGCTTTTCAGTGTCATGAAGACAATTCCGCCCAGCTACATGCGCGCGGCTCGCTCGCTGGGGGCCACACGGTTTACCGCTTTTGTACGTATCTATGTACCGAACTCCATCCCCGGTATCGGGGCCGGTGCCATTCTGGTTTTTATTATGGCAATCGGGTACTACATCACACCTGAACTCGTCGGTGGGACATCGGGTACATTTATCAGCAATATGATCGCCTACCACATCCAGGGATCCCTCAACTGGGGCTTGGGGGCGGCACTCGGCACCTTGCTTTTACTGCTCGTGCTGGCGCTTTATATTCTATATGATAAAATCGTCGGCATTGACAACCTGAAACTGGGCTAAAAGATGGCAGCGTTACCCCCTTATGCAACGCTTGGCGAACGGATTTGGCATTATTCCTATCTTGCCATCTGCGGGCTGATCTTTCTCTTTCTGATTTTTCCGATTCTGGTCATCATTCCGCTCTCATTCAACGCCAGCCCCTACTTCTCTTTTACCCCGGAAATGCTCACATTCGACCCGGCCGGCTATTCGCTGCGCTGGTATCATGATTTTATTACCAATCCGAACTGGCAGGGAGCAGTAAGAAACAGTTTCATCATTGCGATTTTTTCTACAATTATTTCTACGTTTCTCGGCACCCTCGCGGCGCTGGGACTGAGCCGGTCCAACTTCCCTTTTCGAACCACGGTCATGGGGATTTTACTCTCGCCGATGGTCGTCCCTTTTATCATTTCCGCGGCCGGCATGTTCTTTTTCTATTCGCGGATTAACCTGCAGGGAACCTATACCGGGGTTATTCTGGCCCATGCCGCGCTGGCCACACCGTTTGTAGTGATTACCGTAACCGCTACCCTGGTTGGGTTCGACCGCAGCCTGACCCGATCCGCCGCCAGCCTGGGGGCCTCTCCGGCCCGGGTGTTTTTTCGAATCACCGTGCCGTTGATTACGCCCGGCGTTATTTCCGGCGCCTTGTTCGCCTTTGTCACCTCCTTTGATGAAGTGGTTGTCATCCTTTTCGTCGGCAGCTACAAACAACGCACCATTCCCTGGCAGATGTTCTCCGGTATCCGTGAACAGATCAGCCCGACGATCCTGGCGGTGGCTACCATACTTATTTTAATCTCTATTTTGCTGTTGGCTTCCGTTGAGATACTCCGTCGCCGTAACGAACGGCTCCGGGGAATAACGTCAACCTGATCGTTGGCACCATGACCCATCCAACAAACCGGATAATCCCAAATCCAATTGTGGGCCTAATGTCGGGCTCAATACCGGCAAAAACCATTTCTACGGAGTTTTCATAAGCGATCATGAACACAAGAGCCAGACTTATCCTTTCCGACGGAACACTTTTTGAGGGACGATCCCTGGGTGAACAAGGTACCACCAGTGGTGAAGTCGTGTTCAATACCGCCATGACCGGCTACCAGGAAATCCTCACCGATCCCTCTTACCACTTCCAACTGATTACCATGACCTATCCCCAGATCGGCAACTACGGGGTGAACGCAACCGACTTTGAGTCGCGCCTGATCCGTGCCGCCGGATTCATCATTCGCGAATATAGCCCGATGGTCAGCCACTGGCAGGCCAACAGATCCCTGGGCGAGTATTTAAAACATCACCACATCGTCGCGATCAGTGAACTCGATACCCGGGCGCTGACCCGTCACCTCAGGGACCAGGGTGCTCAGATGGGCCTGATCACCACTTCCGACGAATCCAAAGATGCCCTGCTGGAAAAGCTGGCCAAGGGTAAAAAACTCGTGGGTCACGATCTGGTCAGAGAGATTTCCACCAAAACCCCTTATGATTGGCCACCGGATAACAATGGGTCCGAACGTTCGGATTGTTCTTATCGTGTAGCGGTCTATGATTTCGGGATAAAATACTCGATTTTGAGACAGCTCGACCGTTACGGATGTCGGCTAAGAGTATTTCCGGCCAAAACGCCCCCCGATGACATCCTGGACTGGGAACCTGACGGAATTTTTCTATCCAACGGCCCCGGTGATCCGGAACCGGTGACCTATGCCATTGAATCGGTACGCCGGTTATTGGATCAGAAACCGATCTTTGGCATCTGCCTGGGGCATCAGATCCTGGGATTGGCCCTTGGCGGTAAAACCACCAAGCTTAAATTCGGCCATCACGGCGCCAACCATCCCGTAAAAAACCTATTAACCGGTCAGGTGGAAATCACCTCGCAAAATCACGGCTTTATGGTCGACATTGAAAGTCTTCCCGAAGACGATGTGGAAATTACCCATATCAATCTGAACGACCAGACCCTGGAAGGTTTTAAGCATAGACGCATCCCGGCGTTTTCGGTGCAATACCATCCCGAATCCGCGCCCGGCCCCCATGACAGTGATTATCTGTTCGAATATTTCATAAAGGATATGAAAAAATTTAATGCCTAAACGCAAAGACATCAAACGCATCCTGATTATCGGCTCAGGTCCGATCGTCATCGGCCAGGCCTGTGAATTTGACTACTCCGGGTCCCAGGCCTGCAAGGCCCTGCGCGAAGAGGGTTTTATCGTCATTTTAATCAACAGTAACCCGGCTACCATCATGACGGACCCCGAGTTTTCGGATAAGACCTTTATTGAGCCCCTGAACGCCGAAGCCGTGGCCAAAGTGATTGAACAGGAACGCCCGGACGCCTTACTACCCACTTTGGGCGGACAGACCAGTTTGAATCTGGCTGTCGAACTGGCCCAAAACGGTGTACTGGAAGAGTGCGGCGTTGAATTGATCGGTGCCAACCTGGAGACGATCCAGCTGGCGGAAGACCGCGAATTGTTCCGAAACGCCATGTGTGAAATCGGCCTTAAAGTTCCCGAGGGCGGATGCGCGCGGAACATGGAAGAAGCGCAAGCACTTAGGGATAAAGTCGATTTTCCCCTCATTATCCGGCCGGCCTTTACCCTGGGTGGCATCGGCGGGAGTGTAGTATACAACAAGGAGGAATTTTCCCAAGCGGCCCAATGGGGGCTGGATGCCAGCCCGGTCACTGAAATTCTGATTGAACAATCCGTGCTGGGCTGGAAGGAATACGAACTGGAAGTCATGCGGGACGGATCGGATAATTTTGTGATTGTTTGCTCCATCGAAAATTTTGATCCCATGGGCATTCACACCGGCGACAGTATCACCGTGGCGCCGGCCCAGACCCTCACCGATGTGGAATATCAAACCATGCGGGATGCGGCCAAGAAGATCGTCACCCGGATAGGCGTGGAAACCGGTGGCGCCAATATCCAGTTTGCCTTGAATCCCGCCGACGGGGACATGGTCGTCATTGAAATGAACCCGCGGGTGTCCCGCAGCTCGGCTTTAGCCTCCAAGGCCACCGGATTTCCCATCGCCAAGATCGCCGCCAAGCTGGCCGTCGGTTATCGCCTGGACGAACTTCCCAACGATATTACCCGTAAAACACCGGCCTGCTTTGAGCCGGCCATCGACTATGTCGTTGTGAAAATACCGCGCTGGGACTTTGAAAAATTTCCCGGAAACGATCACCGCCTGACCTCCCAGATGAAATCCATCGGGGAAGCCATGGGGATCGGCCGTACCTTTAAGGAGGCATTCAACAAAACGTTGCGATCCCTGGAAAACGGCTGGTTCGGGTTTCATAAAAAGGATGCCAACGACTATGTCGATATGTCCAAAGAGGCCCTGATGGACGACCTCCGGATGGGAACGCCCGACCGTGTATTGAAACTCTGGCAGGGTTTTTCCCTGGGTCTTTCCCCTTCGGAGCTTTCTACTATTACAGGCATCGATGTCTGGTTTCTTAAAAATCTCTACCAGCTTTTCGAATTGGAATCCGACCTGTGGATCGAATATCGAAAAACCAATACAATCAAAGCAACCAGCCTCAAAAAAGCCAAGCAATGGGGTTTTTCCGACCGTCATATCGCCTTTTTAACGGGAAAACCCGAAGAAGAAATCCGCGCCATGCGAAAACAGCATGATATTGTACCCTCATATAAAATCGTGGATACCTGCGCGGCGGAATTCGTCTCCTATACCCCTTACTACTACTCCACCTATGACCAGGAAAACGAGTCGGTCGCTTCGGATAAAAAGAAAGTCATTATTCTGGGCGGCGGACCCAACCGCATCGGCCAGGGAATCGAATTCGACTACTGCTGCGTACACGGCATTCTGGCGTTGAAATCCATGGGTATTGAAGCCATCATGATCAATTGCAACCCCGAGACGGTGAGCACCGACTATGACGTGGCCGATAAGCTTTATTTCGAACCGCTGACCTATGAAGACGTGATCAACGTGGCCCAGCTGGAAAAGCCCGATGGGCTCATCATCCAGTTCGGCGGCCAGACCCCCCTTAACCTCGCTTTACCGCTGGAAAAGGCCGGGATTCCCATTTGGGGGACATCACCGGACTCCATCGACCTGGCCGAAGACCGTGACCGCTTTGGCGCGTTACTGGATTCCCTCGATATTCCCCACCCCAGGTACGGTACGGCCACATCGGTCGAGGAAGCGATCGATGTGGGTAAAAGTGTTGGGTTTCCATTGATGGTGCGTCCTTCTTATGTCCTGGGCGGACGGGCAATGGAAATCGTCTACGATGTCGATACGCTGAAGTACTATATGCAGCATGCCGTCACCGCGTCGAAAGACCACCCAGTGCTCCTGGATCGATTTTTGGAAGATGCCTATGAATTCGATGTGGACGCCATCAGTGATGGCGAGGATACCCAGATCTGCGGCGTCATGCAGCACATTGAAGAGGCCGGGGTTCATTCAGGCGACAGCATGGCAGTCCTGCCTCCCTATCTTCTGTCCCGCGAGCAAAACGAAGATATCACCGAATATACCCGATTACTGGCCAAGGCATTGAATGTCAAGGGGTTGCTGAATATCCAGTTTGCCATTATGTACGATACCCTTTACGTGATCGAAGTCAATCCCCGGGCATCGCGAACCGTTCCTTTCGTCAGTAAGGTCACCGGAATCCCCATTGCCAAACTAGCTGTCGAGGTCATGGCCGGAAAGAAACTTTCTCAATTGGGAATCCACTTTAAAAAGCACCTCCCTTATGTAGCCGTCAAGGAGTCGGTTTTTCCCTTTGATCGTTTTGACAAAGCCGATATTTTTCTGCGACCCGAGATGCGCTCCACCGGTGAAGTGATGGGCATCGGGCCGACTTTCGGCGAGGCCGTTTTCAAAGCTTTTCAAGCCACCGGCACCACGATCGCAAAAGCAGGAACGGTATTTGTCAGCGTGAACGATAACGATAAGGCCCGGGCCTTTTCCATTTCCGAGGGGTTGCATAAACTCGGATACAAACTGGTGGCCACCCAGGGAACAGCCGAATACTTTTCCGCGCGGGGATTGTCCGTGGAACCCGTGTTGAAGGTAAGGGAAGGACGTCCCAATATTATCGACAGCATCAAAAACCACACCATCGACCTGATCATCAACACCCCCCTGGGCCATCGATCACGGGAAGATGAATACGCCATCGGCTGGACGGCTCTGAAGAGCCGCGTGCCTTTCATCACCACATTATCGGCGGCCGAATCCATTGTACGCGGCCTGAGGACCGTTCAGAGAAAACCCCTGGAATACCGATGCTTGCAGGATTACTATCGTCTCTAAAAAAAATGGAGTGGGAATTAGGGCCAAAACCTATCCGCGCGACACGTAGGGGCGACCCCCTGTGGTCGCCCTTGTAATTAACCACAATCGATTGATGCACATGCAAGGAGCGGTTCGCGAACCGCCCCTATTTTTAGTTCCCCAGCGTAGCCACCATAACCGCCTTGATGGTATGAATCCGGTTCTCGGCCTCATCAAAAACCAAGGAGGCATCGGATTCGAACACATCTTCGGTGACCTCCATGGCGTCAAGCCCGAACTTCTGATAAATCTCTTCCCCAATCACGGTTTCGCGATTATGAAAGGCAGGCAGGCAGTGTAAAAATTTTACATCGGGATTGCCGGTTTTCGTCATAACGGCCCCATTCACCTGGTAGGGTTGAAGCAATCCGATCCGCTCTTTCCAGACATCGTCCGCCTCACCCATGGAGACCCACACGTCCGTACAAAGAAAATCACACCCTTTCACCCCATCGTCGATATCATCGGTAATGGTGAAATTTGCACCGGTCTTGCCGGCAATACTCCCGACTTCGGCCACCAGGTCCGTGTCGGGCTGGAGGCTTTTCGGAGCGATGGCCCGAAAATCCATTCCCAGTTTGGCCGTGCCCACCAGAAGTGAGTGGGCCATGTTGTTTCTGGCATCGCCCAGGTAGCCGAGTTTTACCTGGCTTAAGGGCTTATCGCTATGCTCCATCATCGTCAGCAAATCCGCCAGGACCTGGGTGGGATGAAACGCATCGGTCAATCCGTTCCAGACGGGAACCCCGGCATATCGGGCCAGTTCTTCCACGATGTTATGCCCAAATCCCCGGTATTCAATGCCGTCATACATCCTGCCGAGCACCCGGGCCGTATCTTTCATCGATTCTTTGGTGCCCATCTGGGAACCGGTCGGCCCCAGATAGGTCACATGGGCCCCTTGATCGTACGCGGCCACTTCAAAGGCGCAGCGGGTTCTAGTGGAAGATTTTTCAAATATAAGCGCAATGTTTTTTCCCTGCAGCTTTTGTTGTTCGATTCCGCTGTATTTTGCTTTCTTCAAGTCCGCGGATAGATCCAGCAAAAACCG
>JAOZUU010000348.1 GCA_029938515.1 Desulfobacterales bacterium
ACTGCGGTTGTCAGCCCCCTTTGAGGGGGCTTCCTGAGGCCTCCCGCTATGCGGGAAGAGAATCACTTTAGTTGTTTGTACCCCCAAGGATTCAATCCCGCTTATAGCGGGACAGGGGCCAGGGGTTCAAGGAAATACTTGTCAGGTCCCATTACTTGGTCCCTTGAACCCCGAGCCTTCGGTTTTAGCCGGAGGTTTTTGACTTCTCTGCCTGGGCTCGTTCAATAATCTTATCGTATTCGACGCTGTAGACGGGAATCTCTTTTTCAACAAAAATACCCCGTTCAATCAGGTCCGGATTTTCTTTTTTAGCCTTTGAGCCGATCGGTGTGGTGATGTCTTTCATGGCCGCCATCATATCCACGGCGCTACCCAGTTTGTTTTTCCGGCCGAAATAGGTCGGACATTGACTGAGGATCTCCACCACTGAAAACCCTTCGTGCAGTATCGCCTTCCGAATAATGTCCTTGATCTGGCGGACATGGTAGGTGGTGGTACGGGCGACAAAGGTGGCGCCGGCCGCCGTGGCCATTTCCACCACATCGAAAGCGTGATCGATATTGGTATACGGTGCCGTCGAGGCCATGATGCCATAACCGGAAAGGGGGGAGTACTGCCCGCCGGTCATGCCGTAAATGCGGTTGTTCATCACCAGCGCGGTCATATCGAGATTTCGCCGGGCGGCATGGATAAAATGGTTGCCGCCAATGGACAGGGCGTCACCGTCGCCCATGGGAACGATGACGTTTAACTCCGGCAAACTCAGTTTTACACCCGTGGCAAACGCCAGCGCACGACCATGAATCGTGTGAAGCGTGTGAAAATCCACATATCCGGAGATGCGCGATGAACATCCGATCCCGGATACCATGACAATCTCGTTTTTACTGAACCCCAGGGACTCGATGGCTCGCAGCATACCGTTCAGCACGGTGCCGTGTCCGCATCCCGGACACCACATATGGGGAAAAAACCGTTCCCGGATATAATCTTTAATTGCCATTATTACACCCCTTTTCCCTGAATCACCCGCAAAATATCTTTGATATCCTTATCCGAAATGAACATCCCGTCGATCCGGTTGGCCAGTACCACCCGATCGGGCGCATCCACCGCCCGTTTGACCATTCGAATCACCTGGCCGACGTTCATTTCCACGACCACGATATGCCGGGCATTTTTACATTTTTCCTTGACCATTTCGTAAGGAAACGGCCAAAGGGTTTGCAGCTCAAGCATTCCCAGGCGAATACCCCGGGGACGGAGGCTCTCCACCACATGGCGGGCGGACCGGGCCGATGATCCGTAAGAAATCAGTACAATATCGGCATCGTTAAGATATAACTCCTTGTAACGGACAATGTTATCCACGTTGTTCTCGATTTTGTCCATCAGATGCCGAATCAAGCCATGAACGATCTCGGGATTGGATGTGGGGAACCCCCACATATCATGATACAATCCGGTGACATTATACCGGTGAACACTGCCGAAATCGGACATGGGCAAGCGACCGTCTTCCCGGGGCAGATAGGGATGATAATCGACGCCGCCCGGAACCGATGTTCTCAGCCGTTGCACCACCGGGATGTCACCCGGTTCGGGCAGCTCCAGACGCTCCCGCATATGGCCGATGACTTCGTCAAGAAGCAGAATCACCGGGGTCCGGTAGGTTTCGGCCAGGTTGAACGCCTCAACGGTCATTTTGAATACATCCTGGTGATTCGATGCGGTCATGGCGATTATGGAATGATCTCCATGGGTGCCCCACCGGGCCTGCATCACATCCCCCTGGCCGCCGGCAGTGGGTAATCCCGTGGAGGGTCCTCCCCGCATCACATTGACGATCACGCAGGGAATCTCGGCCATCACGGCATATCCAATTCCTTCCTGCATCAGGGAAAAACCGGGACCGCTGGTGGCGGTCATGACTTTGCTGCCGGTGAGGGATGCACCGATGATGGCGCAGATGGATGAGATTTCGTCCTCCATCTGAATAAATTTATTCCCTTGCTGCGGCAGTCGGAAGGCCAGGTTTTCAGCAATTTCGGAAGAAGGTGTAATGGGATAGCCGGCGAAAAAGTTCAGCCCGGCGTAAAGGGCCCCTTCCACACAGGCTTCGTTGCCCTGAATAAATTTGATGTTACCCTTCATTGGAACCGTCCTCATTGGATTCGGTGATGATTTCGATGGCAAGGTCCGGGCATCGTTCTTCGCACATCATGCAGCAAATGCAGTCTTCGGGCCGCACGGCGATCACTTTGTCCTTTTCATCCAGCTCCAGAACATCTTTAGGACAAAAATGGATACAGATACCGCATCCCTTGCACCATTCCCTGTTAATGGCATGTTCTTTTAGTTTCGGTTTGGCCATGTTGTACCGCCTTGTGAGTTGCTTTATTCGCGAGCAAGCTCGCTCCTACATGGATTTCCGTATCACCAGCTATCGAGAAGCTACTCCTGACCCGGATAAACCGGAACCGCTTACCCCGTCAGCCGGTATATACCCTACTCGGCCGGAACGGGCAAACGGGAAAATCAAGTTTTTTTGGCAATCGCATTAATTAATCCATTAGCAGGACCGATCATTGAAGTCAATTTATTCATCACACCAAGCGATTCGCAGTCGGTTTTTAACAAGCACTTACACATTCAAAGGGAATGTGATAATGAAACCAATAAATTTGATGAACTCGTAAAAAGTAACGCTGATGGCTAAGTCAAAAGATCCATATACAAGGAATTCAGATGAACGACATTATCCAGCGGGTTAAAAATCAAACCCCGGGAGAAAAAGAATTTCACCAGGCGGTTGGCGAGGTGATGGAAACCATCCTGCCGGTCCTGGATAAAAACCCCGCCTACCACAAAGCCGGTATCCTGGAACGTCTGGTTGCGCCCGAGCGAATAATCATTTTTCGGGTGCCCTGGATGGATGATCGCGGGAAAGTCCAGGTGAATACCGGTTTTCGTATCGAGATGAACAACGCCCTCGGTCCTTACAAAGGGGGGCTCCGGTTTCATCCGTCCGTGACCCTGGGTATTTTAAAATTTCTCGCCTTTGAGCAGGTGTTTAAAAACGCCCTGGCCACGTTGCCCCTGGGGGGCGGCAGCGGCGGCTCCGATTTCGACCCCATGGGCAAATCGGATATGGAAGTGATGCGATTCTGCCAGAGTTTTATGACCGAACTCTTCCGTCATATCGGTCCCCATACCGACGTACCGGGGGGAGATATCGGCGTGGGATCCCGGGAGATTGGATATCTTTTCGGCATGTACCGTAAATTAAAAAACCAATTTACCGGCGTCATGACCGGTAAAGGGCTGGGTTGGGGGGGGAGCCTCATGCGCCCCGAGGCCACCGGTTACGGCTGCGTTTATTTCACCGCCGAAATGATGGCCACCCGCTGGAACCAGACGCTGGAAGGCAAAAAATGTCTGGTATCCGGTGCCGGCAATGTCGCCCGCCATTCCATTGAAAAACTAGTCGCCATGGGGGCCACGGTCCTCACCGCATCGGATTCTTCCGGCTATATTTACGATGAGGAAGGCATCGATAAAAATAAATTGACCTATCTAAATCGTTTAAAGACCGTCCGCCGGGGTCGCATGGCCGAATACACGGAAAAATATCCGCATGCGGTTTATACACCGGCGGATGCGACTCTGGATCATCACCCCTTGTGGTCGCATCGGGCCGATTGCGCCTTTCCCTGTGCCACGGAAAATGAAATCAACGAAAAAGACGCCTACAATCTGGTCAACAATGGTATCCGCGTTGTCTGCGAGGGAGCCAGCATGCCCTGTACCCCCGAAGCGGTGAATCTGTTTACCGATCGGGAAAATATTCTCTACGCGCCGGCCAAGGCGGCCAATGCCGGTGGCATGGCCGTATCGGGTCTGGAGATGACCCAGAACAGTATGCGCCTGACCTGGACGCGGCAAGAGGTCGATGAACGGATGAAGATCATCATCAAGCAAATTCACCAAACCTGCCTGGACGCCGCCGAGCAGTATGACTGTCCCGGGAATTAC
>JAOZUU010000349.1:0-3694 GCA_029938515.1 Desulfobacterales bacterium
TTTGAAACCGGAAACCCCATCCTTTTATAAAATTCGGGCAGTCTATCTTCGTTATAAGAAGGGCATTCATTTAAAATTTCAAGGGTTGCCTGTTTTTTTCAGGGGCCACTCGGCTTTCTTTTTTGAAAAAATCACATCGTTGCTGATATTGGCATAGCATGCTGGCCCCGGGGTGCAGAAATGTTTGCTGGTTTCCTTCCAGATTTCCTGAATCGGTCTTTCAAGAATATTTCCAAATGACAGCATCGTAAAATCACAGGGGCATACATTTCCCTGTGAATCTATAAACATAATTCATTGCAAGTTTTTGCTTTATGGATAATTTTCTAAGTTCCTTATGCATACCCATTTTCAGTGTTGTCAGAATTTTCTGAATCCCGTATAGCTGTTTCCCATTATGTTTTCGCATTGTAGCCTGTATTTTAAGATTGATGATTTTTTATGTTTATTTGTAATTGGCTTGATTTTATAGTGTTTCGGAAAAATCAATACGAGACGGTTTGAGGCGGCTTTCCGAACGGTACGAATCTGTGAACCCGTCTCATGAAAAATAATCAAAGAAAAACGAAACATTTTATTTCTTCCGAGTGCCTAAAGCCGCTTTTACTGGAATCAGGAGATCATGGAAACCGACACCTTTATATCGAAAATTGCACAGGAACAAAACCTGAACGGTCATCAGGTGACCTCTGTCACCGCCCTACTGGCGGAAGGCGCCACCATCCCGTTTATTGCCCGTTACCGAAAAGAAGCCACCGGCAGTCTCGATGAAGTCGCAGTCCGCGCCATCAGGGACCGGCTCAACCAGCTTAAGGACCTCACAGACCGTCAGGCGTCTATTCTCAAATCACTTGAAAAACACAGGCATCTGACCGATGAGCTCAAAGAAAGGGTTATCGGCGCAGAGACCCTGGCCACGCTCGAAGACATCTATCTGCCCTACCGGCCCAAACGGCGGACCCGGGCCGTCATGGCCAGAGAAAAAGGGCTTGAACCTCTGGCGCTTTTGATTCTCGAGCAGAAGGGCATCGATCCGAATCAGGCGGCAGGGTCATTTGTCGATCCTGAAAAAGACGTCGAATCCGTGGAAGATGCCCTGGCCGGGGCCAGAGACATCATTGCGGAAATTGTCAACGAGCGTGACGAGGTTCGGGCCAGAGTCAGGAATCTATTTTTCAACAAAGCCCTGGTGAAAAGCCGGGTCCTCACCCGGATGGAGGATGCCGGGGCAAAGTTCAGAGACTATTTCGACTGGGAGGAACCGGTTGCCGCTATCCCCTCCCACCGGATGCTGGCCATACGACGGGGCGAAAAAGAGATGGTCCTCATGCTTGACGTGTCACCGGATGAAGAAGCCGCTGTGCGGATACTGGAAGATCTTTTTATCACCGGCGAGGGAGACGACGCTGCCCAGGTAAAGATGGCCATCAAGGACTGCTACAAGCGACTGCTTTCAACCTCCATGGAAACGGAAACCCGACTTTACGCCAAAGACAGGGCCGATGCCGAAGCGATCCGCGTGTTCGCCGAGAACCTTCGCCAGCTCCTCCTGTCACCGCCCATGGGCGCCAAACGGGTCATGGGGATCGACCCGGGGTTCAGAACCGGGTGCAAGCTGGTCTGTCTGGACCGGCAGGGAAAACTGCTCCACTACGACACGATTTTTCCGCACATGTCCGAAAAAAAAGCCCAGGCGGAGACCGAAAAGGTCAAAGCCCTGTGCGAACGATTTGAGATCGAAGCCATCGCCGTTGGAAACGGAACGGCCGGCAGGGAAACCGAAACCTTTGTCAGGGCGATTCCTGTTTCCAAGCCCGTACAGGTAATTATGGTCAACGAAAGCGGTGCGTCAATCTATTCCGCCTCCAAGGTGGCCAGGGAGGAGTTCCCGGATCACGATCTGACCGTGCGGGGGGCTGTCTCCATCGGACGGCGTCTCATGGATCCCCTGGCCGAGCTCGTGAAAATCGACCCAAAATCGATCGGTGTCGGTCAGTATCAGCACGATGTGGACCAGAAGTCCCTGAAGCAGTCTTTGGACGATGTGGTGATGAGCTGTGTCAATCACGTCGGGGTCGATTTGAACCGGGCCAGCGCCCAGTTATTGACCTATGTATCCGGCCTGAACGCCGGCATTGCCAAAAACATTGTCGCGCATCGCGAGGCCAATGGGTCGTTTCAGGATCGAAAGGCAGTGCTCAAGGTGCCGCGTCTCGGGCCCAAGGCGTTCGAACAGTCGGCGGGATTCTTAAGAATCCCGGGTGCGAAAAATCCCCTCGATGCCAGCGCCGTTCATCCGGAAAGTTACCCTATCGTCGATTCCATGGCCAAAGACCTCGGGGTCACCGTTGCCGACCTCATGAATCAGCCCGACACCCGGAATCGCATCGAGGTGTCCCGATACGTCACGGACACCGTGGGCATCCCAACGCTGAACGACATCCTCAACGAGCTGGCCAAACCCGGGCGTGACCCGCGAGAACGGTTCGAAGAATTCTCGTTTGCCGACGGCATCGAAAAAATCCAGGACCTGAAAAAGGGAATGAAGCTCCCCGGTATCGTTACCAACATCACCGCCTTTGGCGCGTTTGTGGATATCGGCGTGCATCAGGACGGCCTGGTTCATATCAGCCAGATGGCCGACCGTTTCGTTAAAAACCCCACGGACATCGTCAAGGTCCAGCAGAAGGTGTTGGTAACCGTCCTCGATGTGGATCTTGACAGAAACCGGATTGCCCTTTCCATGAAATCACCCGCGGAAAAACGTGACAAGAAAGCTAAAAAAACACCTGCGAACAAAAACCGACCTCGCCAACCCAAAGCGAAAAAAGGGGCCGATCGGAACCCGTCCTTCAGGAACCCGCTGGCGGAGGCCTTGATCCGGAGCGGATTGAAATAGCCATCCAAGCAAGATGGTTGACCGTGTCAACGAGACCGTGCGTAGGTGGCCCAATTTTGCCGAAAAAGCCGGTGTTGCCAATGCGCGTGTGACGAAAATATAGGCCAGTCAGCGTACCAACCTATAAGTAGTCGGGGAACTTCTCAATAGTCCCGATACGACTAATCAGGTCGTTGAAGTTGGCACAAAACCTTGGATCTGCCTTGTACGACTCATATATCAGCGTAAAGTTTCGACCAAATCAGGCAACTCCTGCTCTAAGATACGGTATCAGTATCAACGGTCGCCACTTTTCCTACGATTTGATAGTATCACAGTTTTTTAGCCTTACCGTCTACCTGTGTGATACACGCAGACAGGCCATCTACGCTCTAACTGACCGATTTCGATTCGTTTTGGAGCCAAATTCCCACTTGACAATCAGATCGGTACCGGGTATTTAACCCTTTATTGGTTAAAGCCAGCCGGGGGCGATTGTCGTATCACTAAAGGTACAATATATTGTTGCTCACCCACAAACTGTACACAAATCTATTTGATGGGTTCTGATGTTGGGTTCGCTCTCAAAAAGCGAACTCTTATCAAAAAGGTTTGGTCTAATCAAATTCAAGACAGATACCGGCTGAGAGGATATGCTTTTTTCGGAGTGAGTTGTGAGGAGCCTACTCAGTGACAACAGGGCCGGAACACCGTGAAGATTCAAACTACCATTATCTGCCTCCTTTCTTTTATAGGTATAGCCGGTTGTATTCGCACAGTTCCCATATCGGTTGAATCGGCCCAGTTGTTACCGGA
>JAOZUU010000349.1:3704-4027 GCA_029938515.1 Desulfobacterales bacterium
AATACCTTCATCGATACCCGGCAGCCTTTCACTTTCATGATTACCGGTTATCAATGCCGGCTGGAGGTGGAAGGGGCTTCGGGCGGCCATTTTGATACCGATGGGATTGTGCCTTACAGAAACCTGGAGGTATGCGTGCAAACTACGCCCGAAGGTCTCAATAATATTTTTTTGACCCAGGGATCCTGTTGGGGGATGAGCACCTGCATTGTATATTATGCTTATGCTCAATCGGAAAATCATGTGAGAAAGATTGTTACCGCTCTGATCTCTCTCGGAGCCAAGCAGGCTGAGTAAAAAAAGAAGATACATGGTCACTCTCC
>JAOZUU010000350.1 GCA_029938515.1 Desulfobacterales bacterium
TTGTCGGTAAAAACCTACGAAGAGGGGATGGAAGCCTTATATTTTGTCGGCTGCTACTTCTCCTATGACCCACGGATGAAAAAAGTAGCGGCGGCCACGGTCAATATCCTCAAACAAGCCGGTGTCAATTTCGGCATACTGGGCGAAAAGGAGAACTGCTGTGGAGAAAGTATTCGGAAGACGGGCAGTGAGAAAGTGTTTAAAACGCTGGCCAGGGAAAACATCAAAACGTTTATTGATAATGGAGTGAAGAAAATCATCGTTTCATCCCCGCATTGCTACCATACTTTTAAAAACGAATATTCTGAATTCATGGTCAATTTTGAAGTTGTACATATCTCCCAATTCCTAAAGGAACTCATCGATACCGGCAGACTGGAATTCACCAAGGAATATGACAAAAAAGTGACCTATCATGATCCCTGTTACATGGGGCGCCATAATGACATCTATGATGAACCCCGGGATGTTTTACAAAAAGTTCCGGGCTTGACGTTGATTGAGATGGCGGACAACCGCGCCAATAGTCTTTGTTGCGGCGGCGGAGGCGGGCGAATTTGGATGGACACACCTCAAGAGGAACGATTCTCTGATATCCGCTTAAAACAGGCCAATGCGACCGGGGCCCAAGTGTTGGCAACCGTCTGTCCTTACTGCATCACTAATTTTGAAGAAAGCCGTCTTAACTTGGAATTTGAAGAAGTTATCGAAGTTAAAGATATTACCGAAATTATCAATGCCATGCTTTAAAAAATATTTATGGCGATGGCATCACCCGCTACGACCGGGCGCCACGGACGTAAAGCAACTATAAGGAGATAAAAAGTGGGAATCGAAGTATTGCCGGAAGAAATCATTCAGCAATTCTCGGGAAGTATTGGCGAGAAAAATTTTGGTGACGTCATCATTGTCGGCGGCGGCGTTAGTGGTATTCAGGCTTCACTAGACCTTGCCGCTGCCGGGTTCAAGGTTTATCTGATCGAGAAAGGACCGAGCATTGGCGGGCACATGGCCCAGCTTGACAAGACTTTTCCCACCAATGACTGCTCGATGTGAATCCTCGCGCCTAAACTGGTCGAGGTCGGCCGGCATCCAAACATAGAGATTTTGACATTTACTGAAGTTGAATGTGTAGAAGGGCAGGCAGGCGACTTCAAGGTAACCATAAAAACAAGGCCCCGATACATCATTGAAGACAAATGCACCGGGTGTACGACCTGTGTGGAATACTGCCCGGTGGAATATCCGGATAAATTCAATCAGGGAATATCGGATAATAAAGCGGTCCATGTATTCTTTTCCCAGGCCATTCCCCTGATTACCTATATTGATGAGAGCTGTCTTTTCCTTAAAGAAAAAAAATGCGACATTTGCAGGCGTGTATGCCAGGCAGGCGCCATAGATTTCAAGCAAACGATACAGGAATCAGAATTAAAAGTCGGAGCGATCATTCTATCCTCTGGTATTACCCCATTTGATCCTTCAGTGAAAGATGAATATGCTTATACCAAGATGCAGAACGTGGTGACCAGTATGGACTATGAGCGACTGTTGTCCTCCACCGGCCCTTACGGTGGCAAGGTCCTGCGAGGTTCCGACAAAAAACACCCTAAAAATATTGCCTGGATTCAATGCGTTGGATCCCGACGGGTTACCGAGGGTGATAACAGCTATTGTTCCGGAGTTTGCTGCACGTATACCCAAAAACAGGTAATATTGACAAAAGAGCATCATGACGATGCGAAGTGTACCATCTTCCACAACGATATCCGTTCTTTTGGAAAGGATTTTGAACGTTACTATCAGAGAGCCGAACAACTCGAAGGAACCCGGTTTATCAGAAGCTATGCATCCATCGCCAAAGAGAACCCGGAAACCAAGAATGTGATTGTCAGATATGCGACCCCCGACAAGGGGATTAAAGAAGAAGAATTTGACATGGTGGTCCTATCCATTGGATTGAATCCGCCGGCGGCCTTTAAAGAGTTGTCGGAAAAATTTGGGATAGAGCTTAATTCACACGGATTTAATAAAACAATCGATTCCAATCCCATCTTGACCAACCAGCCAGGGATTTTTGTCAGCGGGGCCTTTCAGGGGCCCACGGATATTCCTGAATCAGTCTTCACTGCCAGCGGCGCCGGTTCCCAGACGGGCGAACTGCTTAATTACAGACGGGGGAAACTTGCCAAAGAAAGGGTTTATCCCGAAGAAAGGGATGTGTCCAACGAAGAACCGAAAATAGGCGTTTTTGTATGTCATTGTGGAGCAAATATATCCGCTGTAGTCAATGTCCCTGACACCGTTGAATATGCCTTGACCTTACCCAATGTCGTTTATGCCACCGACCAGATATTTTCATGCGCGAATAACTCCGCCAGGGAAATTAGTGATCTGGCCAAGGAAAAAGGGCTCAACCGGGTGGTGATTGCCGCCTGTTCGCCCAGGACCCTTGAGCCCTTATTCCGGGATACGCTTCGGGAAGCGGGCTTAAATCAATATTACCTTGATATGGCCAATATCCGCGAGCACTGCTCCTGGGTTCACGCCAGGCAAAAAGATGAGGCCACCGAAAAGGCCCAGGATATCGTCCGGATGTCGGTTGCACGGGCGAGCTATCTGGAACCGCTAAAAGAATTTGACCTGCCGGTCAACAAGGCGGCTTTAGTGGTTGGCGGCGGTATTGCCGGCATGACCTGTGCGCTGTCAATCGCCAAACAAGGGCATGAGGTTCAGCTGGTGGAAAAGGATAAAGAATTGGGCGGCGTGGCCCGACGACTTCACACCACCATTGAAGGGATGGATGTTCAGGCTTGTCTGGATGATATCATCAGCCAGGTGTATAAAAACCCATTGATCCATGTATCGCATGAAGCAACCATCAAGGATGTGTCCGGTTATCTGGGAAATTTTACGACCACTGTTGAAACTGAAGGCCGAATCAAACAGATCAAACATGGTGCCTCCGTTCTTGCCATTGGTGCTGAAGAGTATAAACCCACTGAATATCTTTATGGCGAAAGCGATCAGGTGTTCACCCATCTTGAGCTGGAGGAAGAAATCGCCAGGGGTAATGAAGCCGTTACGAATGCCGAGAACCTGGTGATGATTCAATGTGTCGGCAGCAGAAATGAAGAAAGAAATTACTGCAGCCGGGTGTGTTGCAGCCATGCGGTAAAAAACGCGCTAAAACTGAAAAAGATAAATCCCGATATGCGGATCTATATTCTTTTTCGAGATATGAGAACCTATGGGTTAAAAGAGGATTTTTACCGGGAAGCCTCTGAAAAGGGGGTTCAATTCATTCGTTATGAGCCGGATGACGCCCCCCGGGTAGAAGTTGCCCAAGAGGGGGGTAAAGACATTATCCGGGTAACTGTCCCTGATGAAATTTTAGGACAGAGGCTTGAGCTTGATGCCGATATCCTTTCTCTGGCTTCGGCGGTGATTCCTTCAGTTTCCATGCATGAAATTGCCAGACAATTCAGGGTAACGCTGAGCCCGGATGAATTCTTTAAGGAAGCCCATGTCAAATTAAGGCCAGTTGAATTTGCAACCGATGGTGTTTTCCTTTGTGGAACCGCTCACTATCCCAAGCATATACAGGAAACGATCAATCAGGCCTACGGGGCCGCCGGACGGGTCTTGACGCTTTTATCAAAAGATACGGTTGTCGCCTCCGGTTCCGTGGCCAAAGTAAATGAATATGATTGTGTGTCATGCGGGGCCTGTATTACGGCCTGTACTTATGGTGCCATTGAGTTTCATGATACACCAATTGGTAAAAAGGCGATTGTGAACCCTATTCTCTGTAAAGGAGATGGACTGTGTAATGCAAAATGCCCGACAAATGCAATTATTCTCAAGCATTTTACCAATGACGCACTTTTAGGCCAAATTGAGGCGGCAGTGACGGATGAAGATATTCTGGAACAGATGGATGCGGTTCTCGAAGGTGCTTAATGGCTCTCGCAAAAATAACTTCACATTTTATCCGCCGATCCATCCCGTCTGGCTGTGTTGCG
>JAOZUU010000351.1 GCA_029938515.1 Desulfobacterales bacterium
TAAAATTCAATTACGACATGGCTGACAATTTTGATGTGATCGAAACGGAAACCGAACGTCAGCGGGCCAAGGTTGATTTGCTTTCCGCTGAAATAGATTACATTATCGGGACGTATAGAATGCGATCCGTTTTGGGGACGCTGATCGAACGGTGAGGATGCCATTAAATTTTATAAATCGCCACGGACACACACAGACTTGTATAGAGAGAACACAGGATAAAACGCGTGAGATTAAACGGCATCGCTAAACTGGTCATTATTTTTCTTTGCCTTGGCCTCGTCGGGCTTGTGGGGGCGAAATGGGATGGTTTCGGGAATGATGAACAACCCGATTTCCAACTCACCACGGCCATAACCAGGGATTTTGAGATAGAGGTTCGAACGGTGGGGGTTCTGGATGCCGCCAGATCCCATATGGTTTCATCGGCCGTTCGGGGTGACAAGGGGAAGATTATTTTTTTAGTGGAAGACGGCAGCCATGTAAAAGAAGGCGATGTACTGGTGCGGCTGGACCCTACGCCATTTGAGGAGGAAATTCATCAGCTGGCCGATGAGGTCCGAAACCTGGAATCAGCCGTGGAGGCCGAGCAGCAGATTCTGAAATGGGAGCAGAACCAGGTCGAAAAAGAAATCAAGACCGCCGAATTCAACGTGAAAGTCGCCCGGTTGGAGCATGAGAGATTGGTCAAGGGCGAAGGCCCCATCCAGCTGACCCAGTACCAGACGGAGATGGAAAAGGCCAAACAGGAGCAGGGAAAATATGTCGCCTATATTACCGATTTGGGGAAGCTGAATACAAAAGGATTCACCAACCCCACCGAAATGACTCTGGCGAAGCAGAAACTGTCCGAATTAAAGGAGAAACAATCAGCGGCCGAAAGCAAGTACAAAAGTTATAAGGAGCATGTGCTTCCATCGCTTATGGAGACTGCCCGGGCCAAGATTGGAAAGACCCGGATGGAGCTCGAGCAGACAAGAAACGGAAGTGTTTACAAGATCGCCAAGGCAGTGGCGGTGTTAAACAAGTCTAAAAACAAGCTGGCGGGGACGAAGTCGGACCTTTTACGGGCCGGAAAAGAACTGGATAAAGCCATGATCAAGGCGCCGTTTCAGGGAATCGCCATTTTGTTCGAGGCATTTCGAAACGGCCAGAAAAGAAAACCCAGGGTCGGCGATAAAGTGTGGCAGAACCAACCTCTTTTGTACCTGCCGGACATCGCTTCCATGATCGTTAAAACCAAGGTGCGGGAAGTCGACCTGCATAAAATATTTCTCGATCAGCACTGCCTGGTCACCGTTGATGCATATCCGGAGGTCTCCTTTGAAGGAAAAGTATCGTTTATCGGCGTGCTGGCCACGGGTCACTATGAAAGCGGAGGCGCGGAAAAGTATTTTCAAATTTCCATTGCCGTCGAAGGCGAGGATTCAAGGCTGCGTCCCGGAATGACCGCCCGGACGACAATCTTAAGTGAACAACTAAAGAACACATTATCCATTCCGGTCCAGGCGGTATTTCCCGAAGGCGGTGATAATTATTGTTATCTTTTTGACGGTCATCAATTCAGGAAGGAAAAGATCACCATCGGTAATCAGAATGAGGATTTTGTCCAGGTCGTTTCCGGATTAAAGGACGGTGATCGTGTCAGCCTGGTAAAGCCGGACACAAATTGAATCATGCACAAACATGATGTGATTTGAAAAAATTGGACCCCATGTCCCCAAGTTTAATAGATGCCGCCGGTATCGGCAAAGAATACTGCATCGGCAGCCGAACGATAGCGGTTCTGAATAACGTTGATTTTTCAGTCAAGAAAGGTGAATTTGTTGCTGTCATGGGGCCTTCGGGATCGGGGAAGTCGACCCTGCTCCATATCCTGGGATGCCTGGACCGCCCCTCGGCCGGAACCTATCGGTTTGACGACAGGGATGTATTAAGTGCGTCGGATCGGGAGCTTTCCCGCCTCCGGGCCGAGTATATCGGTTTTGTGTTCCAGACATTCAATCTGGTTTCCGCCTTGAATATTTATGAAAATGTCGAATTGCCTTTTCTCTATTCATCCAGGCGTGCTTCCCTGGCCCACAAACGAATCACTGAGGCGATTGATCAGGTGGGGCTTGGAAAAAGGATGAATCATAAACCGGCCGAGCTGTCCGGGGGAGAGATGCAACGGGTGGCGATTGCAAGAGCGATTTCCATTGAACCGAAGCTGATTTTAGCCGATGAACCGACCGGAAATCTTGACACCGGAACGGGGGCCGAAATTCTGGAGCTATTCAGAAGACTTCATCAAGAAGGTGTTACCATCGTTATGGTAACCCACGACCGGAGTGTGGCCGACAGTGCGCAGAGGTGTGTTCAATTGGTTGATGGTAAGGTGGGGTCAGGTTGATGGTTGATAGAATCAGGGCTATAGGCTTCCAGATAAAGTTTTTGGACTGCGTTATCGGTCGCCCCCCTTCGACAACGTACGGGGGTGTACGTCTTACTCAGGGGGGGCTCCCTCTAGTCCCGCTTGCAGCGGGACAAAAACATTACCTTAAAGCCTATATATCCCAGAAAAATGGATAAATTCATTAAAACCATTCGTATTGCCACCCGCTCCCTGATGCAGCATAAACTAAGATCTTTTTTAAGTGTCCTGGGGATTGTATGTGGTGTCATGGCGGTTTTGTCCATGATTTCAATCGGAGAAGGGGCCAAGCAGGAAGTGGTCCAGCAGATCGAACAACTGGGTACGCGAAATATTTATCTGAAAGCCGTTAATCTAACCTCCGATCAGCGCCAGAAGGCCCGGGAACGCCTTTCCACCGGACTGACTCACCTGGATGTGAAACGGATTCTGACCGGTTGCCGGGATGTCCATCTGGCCGCCGCCTTAAAAGAGATTACCGCCACCGTCGCGGATACCCCCGGCGAGATTTCCCCCCAGGTGGTTGCCGCCTCAGCCAGTTATGGTGAAATCCAGAACCTTGTTCTATCCCGGGGACGATTTATCGGTGCTCTGGATGCCCTGCAAAAGAATATGGTTTGCGTGCTCGGCGATGATGTCGCCGAAGGAATGGGCGCTCAGGGAAAACCAGGTCAGTATGTGCGAATCGAAAATCACTTGTTCAGGGTCGTGGGTGTTTTAAACCGGTTTCATCGCAAAGAATCCAAGGCGGGGGCCATCGCGGTTAGAAATTACAATGAAATGATTTTTATTCCATTGGGTACGGAATCGAACCTGGTCCGACCGGCATCACGCGAGCAAAGGAGCAGTGACCAGGGGTTATCCGAAGTCGTCATCCAGGTTCACCGGACGGACCAGGTGTTAAGTACGGCGAAAATTGTCGATCGGATTGTTCAGGTTACGCATAACAACGTGAAAGATTACCAAATGATCATTCCCCGGGAGTTGCTGCAACAGGCCCGGAAAACCCAGCGGACTTTTAACATCGTGCTGGGGGCCATCGCAGGTGTTTCCCTCCTCGTGGGGGGAATCGGCATAATGAATATCATGCTGGCTACCGTTACGGAAAGGATTCGTGAGATCGGTATTCGACGGGCGGTAGGGGCGAACCGGAACAATATCATCACTCAATTCCTGGTGGAAGCGGTGATTCTGACCTTTACGGGCGGTCTGATCGGTATTGCGGCGGGGATCGGGGCCGTCGCGGCTATCGCCACTTTATCCGGATGGTATATCGCCATCACACCCTGGGCCATAGCGGCACCGCTTGTGATGTCGATACTGGCGGGGATCTTTTTTGGATTATACCCGGCAGTTCAAGCCGCTCGAATGGATCCGGTGGCAGCTCTGCGGCATGAGTGAAAACAGAGATGAATATCGAACAAGGAATATCGAATGACGAAGTGGCTTATGTATATCACCGTAAAGCCATTTCCCGATAAGGCAGCCCCAGCCGGCTTGCCAATTGTTGGAGTGACTTTTCAAGCGTGGTTTGGGCCCCATCCGGTCCACCGACCGGGATGGTTTTATCCGCCACGATTATAATCTGGAGCTGATTGGTATCGAGAT
>JAOZUU010000352.1 GCA_029938515.1 Desulfobacterales bacterium
ACCCATAAAGCTCGGTCTCTTCTTGAGGGATGGTGGAAAAAAACTCACCAATCACCAATCACAAATATATCTGATATCGCCATTCCAAGTCCCCGAAATATTTTTCTTGACATCGTGCTGATATCTGATGTATCAGATATCAATTTTTTGTTAAAATAATTCTTATTACAAAAAGAGGAGAACACACATGGGCAAAGTAAAAATGACCACCGAAGAGGCTTTCATTAAAGTTCTTCAGATGCATGGAATCGACAGCGCGTTTGGTATTATCGGGTCGGCAATGATGCCGGTCACTGATTTGTTTCCCAAAGCAGGCATTACTTTCTGGGATTGCGGACATGAAAACAGTGCGGGAATGATGGCCGACGGTTTCACCCGGGCTTCCGGAAAAATGAGTATGCTGGTTGGTCAAAACGGCCCGGGCATTGCTAATTTCGTTACACCGGTAAAAGTGGCCTACTGGAATCACACACCCCTTTTGGTAATAACCGCCCAGGCGGCAAACATGACCATGGGGCAGGGCGGTTTCCAGGAAGTTCCCCAAATGGCAATGTTTGAAGACATGGTTGCCTACCAGGAAGAAGTCCGCCATCCTTCCCGTGTGGCCGAGGTGCTCAATCGGGTAATCATGCGGGCCAAGCGCGCCTCCGCTCCAGCTCAGATCAATATCCCCCGTGACTACTGGACTCAGGTCGTTGAAATTGAATTGCCACCCATTATCGATTTTGAACTGCCGGCAGGGGGCGAGGAAGCCATCGCCAAGGCGGCGGCGCTTTTGTCCAACGCCAAGTGCCCCGTCATCCTCAATGGTGGCGGTGTTGTGATCGGTGGTGCAATCAAAGATTCAATCGCGCTTGCTGAGCGCCTGGACGCCCCGGTTTGTTGCAATTATCAGCACAATGATGCGTTTCCCGGCAGCCATCCGCTCTTCCTGGGGCCCTTGGGGTATAATGGTTCAAAAGCCGCGATGAAGATTATATCCAAGGCCGACGTTATCCTGGCCCTGGGAAACCGGTTGAATCCTTTCTCGACCCTGCCAAGCTATGGTATGGAGTACTGGCCAACCGATGCGGCGATTATCCAGGTTGATATCAATCCCGATCGCATCGGTCTTACCAAGCCGATCACGGTGGGGATTGTCGGAGATGCCGGGAAAGTAGCCAAATCGATCCTGGAACAACTGTCCGATACGGCCGGCGATACAGACCGAGAAGCGCGTAGGGCAACCGTGGAAAAAGCCAAGGTCGACTGGGACAAAGAGCTGGCAACGATGGATCATGAAGAAGACGATCAAGGTACCACATGGAACGAACGTTGCCAAAATCGCGAGCCCGAAAAAATTACCGCGCGCATGGCCTGGCGGGGGATCATCGCTGCCTTGCCAAAGGAAGCGATCATCTCGTCAGACATCGGAAACAATTGCGCCATCGGTAATGCCTACCCAACTTTTGAAGAAGGCCGAAAATATCTGGCACCTGGCATGTTCGGATCCTGTGGCTATGGATTCCCGGCCATCTTGGGGGCAAAAATATCAAAACCCGATGTTCCGGTGGTCGGTTTTGCCGGTGATGGGGCCTTCGGTATTTCAATGAGCGAACTGACCGCCTGCGGGCGCGACGAATGGCCTGCTATCACCATGATTATTTTCCGTAACTTCCAATGGGGTGCTGAAAAACGGAACACCACCCTTTGGTATCATGATAACTTTGTCGGAACCGAGTTGGATACAACTGTCTCCTACGCTGGTATTGCCAATGCATGTGGATTAATTGGTGTTCGGGCAACCACAATGGATGACCTGACCGAGAAACTGAATACGGCCATCAAAGCACAAATGGAAGAGGGAAAGACCACTGTTATCGAGGTGATGACGAACCAGGAATTGGGTGAACCGTTTCGTCGCGATGCCATGACAACACCGGTTGCTGTAGCCGGCATTAACAAGGCGGACATGCGTCCTCAGAAAGGTGTATAAGCAGAATTCATTATCATGGATTATAGGAGACACAAAATGATCGATTTGAGAAATATTCCTTCAAGCAAGGAAGATCTCGATGCGTATGAGGTGGAAAACAATTTCCAATCCTGGTCTTTCCAGCCGGCCCAGTCACCCCCACGGGTGGTTTCCGCCAAAGGGGTCCGGTTCACTACCGAGGATGGTAAAGACCGGCTCGATTTCAGCTCCTGCTTTGTCAGTCACAATATCGGCCACCAGGATTCACGAGTAGTAGATGCCATCTGCGAGCAGGCAAAAATACTGACCAGTTTCGCCCCGAGCCTTTCCAACAAACCCAGGGCGCAGCTGACCAGGATGCTGGCGGAAATCACACCGGGCGATCTTTCCCGTTCGTTTATTTCTCTCGGGGGAACGGAAGCCAATGAAGCGGCTATAAAGATCTGCCATCAGTATACCGGCCGGCGTAAAATACTTGCCCGCTATCGAACCTATCATGGCGGCACGGCCACCTCCATGACCCTATCATCCGGGGATGCCCGGGGCTGGGCCCAGGTGCTGGGCGGTACAGAATTGGTCACCGTCCCTCAGCCGTATTGTTATCGCTGCATGTTCGGGCAAAATTACCCGGCGTGTGACATGCAATGCGTTAAATATGTCGACGAGGTCATCGAACTGGAGGGTGGCGATGAAAAAGTGGCCGGGATCATTTTCGAGCCGGTCACAGGCGCCAACGGCATTATCGTGCCCCCCCCCGAGTATTTTCCCGAACTGAGAGAAGTTTGCAACAAATGGGGCGTACTCATGATCGCCGATGAAGTAATGAGCGGATTTGGCCGAACCGGTAAATGGTTTGCCATGGACCACTGGGACGTGGTGCCCGATATCATGACCATGGCCAAGGGATTGACCTGTGGTTACTTGCCTCTGGGTGCCACAATCGTTCGAAAACATATCGGGGATCGATTCAAAGAGCAGTTTTTTGCCCACGGCGCCACCTATGCCGGTCATGCCACGGCCTGTGCCGCGGCGCTGGCCGTGATTCCGATTTACCAAGAGGACAACCTGATTGAAAACTCCGAGAAATTGGGGAAATATCTTCTGGAAAAAGCCAGTGAACTGAAGGACAAGCATCCGTGCGTCGGCGATGTTCGCGGCCTGGGGCTTTTTGTCGGGCTGGAACTGGTCAAGAACAAGAAGACCCGTGAACCGATCATGCCGCTGCGGGCCAAGATCGAGTCGGGGATCAATCCCAAGCTGGCAGTGGCTAAAAAACTAGGGGAACTGGGCATGATGGCCATGGCCGCCAATCCTAGCAACGTGATTGCCATGGCACCGCCGTTGATCGTCACCAAGGATGAAATTGACGAAGGTATTGCCATCATGGATAAGGCCCTTGAAGTGGCGGACACTTATACCGAATAATTGTGTGTGTCCCCAGTTAGGTTCTAGGCCTTTTCCAACAAAGAGCTTCAAGATGAATCCGAATATAAGGAGGAGAAGAGATGCTTGACATCGTTCAATACGTCAAAGACAGGGATCCGAATGAAAGAGAGTTTCACCAGGCGGTAACGGAAGTCTCGGAGTCTATCGAACCGGTGATGGAGCAGAACCCTGAATACCGGAGTGCCAAAATTTTGGAGCGGATAGTGGAGCCGGAACGGGTCATCCTGTTCCGGGTACCATGGATGGACGACCGGGGCGAAGTCCAGGTCAACCGGGGATTTCGTATCGAAATGAACAGTGCCATCGGCCCATATAAGGGGGGCTTGCGATTCCATCCCTCGGTGAACCTGGGGATATTAAAGTTCCTGGCTTTTGAGCAGGTATTCAAAAATGCGTTGACCACCCTTCCCATGGGCGGCGGCAAAGGGGGATCGGATTTTGACCCCAAAGGTAAATCCGACAATGAAGTGATGCGGTTTTGTCAGAGTTTCATGGCGGAACTATTTCGTCATATCGGCCCGAACACCGATGTGCCGGCAGGCGATATCGGCGTGGGCGCTCGGGAAATCGGCTATCTGTTCGGGATGTATAAAAGGTTGCGGAATGAATTCACCGGTATA
>JAOZUU010000353.1 GCA_029938515.1 Desulfobacterales bacterium
ACCTTTGATGTTAAATTGAGCAATACAATCCCTGGCGCGTTTGAGCGCAGCCCTCCGAATAGTAAAAAAGCTTCCCCGCTTTTCGTTCAGGAAAAAATGCTCGGCAATAGTTAAGCCGGGTATCAATCCTTCTTCAATGCGAGAAGTGGGAACGAAGGCACCCCCCTTTTTTTTGAAGCCGTGATATCCGGTGCCATTTAACATTTCGCCTTTGAAGGTTACCTTCCCATGGATTGGGCGTTTAAGGCCTGCTGCCACTCTTAGAAATACGCCCTGACCGCTGCCTTCAAGGCCGGCAAGACCGACGATTTCGCCTTCATGAATCGTCGTGCTGCAATTTTCCAGCCCCGCACGGCCGCCCGTAGCGGTCACTTTGTCCAGTGCAAGCACCGTTTTTCCCGGCTTGACCGGTCGGTGAGCCGGTGGGGATGGTAACGTGCCGAACATCATTTTTAATAATCGGTCAATCTGAAACGGTGCTGTCATTCGGCCGGATACTTTACCATGGCGCATCACCGTCACTTCATCGCACAATGCGATCACATCTTCCAGTTTGTGGGAAACAAGGATCACGCTTTTTCCGTTTGCCGCCAGGGTTTTCAGTCCTGTGAAAAGGATGTCTTTCTGGGTTCGGGATATGCCGGTCGTGGGTTCGTCCAGAATCAATACCCGGATGTTCAACGCTAAAAGCCGCAGGATTTCCAGCTGCTGTCGTTCCCCTACGGTCAGCCGATGCACCCGCGCATCCGGGTCGAGTTCGAATCCCAGTTGCCTGGATTTTTCCATTAATTCGGTCTGGTGAATTTCTTTGCGCTGGACAAGCCCGGATGTTCGGCCGATCATAAAATTGTCGAGGACTGAAAGTTCTGTAAAATCAAGTGGTTCCTGGTGAAGCATGCCGATTTTATAACGTGCCGCAATGGACGGTGTATCAAAGTCCACCGGATGGTCGTCTATCAGGGTCGTGCCGCTGGTTTTGCGGGCAAAACCGGTGAGGATTTTCATCAGCGTACTTTTCCCCGCGCCATTTTCCCCTAGAATCCCATGGATTGAACCGGGGCGGATGGTCAGCGAGACACCGTCATTGGCCCGGATGAGGCCGTAATGTTTATGGATGTTTTTAAGTTCAATCTGCATGAGATAGGATCAGTTAACTGGTGGGCCAGCCTGTCCCGCCGCCTTTGGCGGGGTCGGCCGACAAGCGGTCGTGGGTGGATGGGGCTATTTCTGAAATAAAAATCAGCCACGGACCCACACAGACAGGATTTATGCTTGTATCCACCTGTTCTTAAAAATTAGTTTGTGTAGGTCTTTGTGGGTCCGTGGGTATTAATATAGGGTTTCAGTGGCAAACAGCCGGTTTACTTCGCGCTGCTTTGGCCATCCATTCCTTCCAGGAGCTGTTTGAGATACCAGATCTGTTTATCGGTGGCTTTTTCGCCGTCTTTTAAGAAAGCGGAGCCATCTTGATAATTAAGGGGTCCTTTGAACAATTGGATTTTGCCGCTACCCAGATCGGCGGTGAATTGATCCAGGGCTTTTTTCGCCTCGCCGGAAAGGGACGGACCGGGCGCAAACCCCACAGAGCTGGAATCCGGATTGTTGATGTCGGCCCAGTCGGGTCCCAGCCATTCCCATTTGGAGGTCCACTTGCCCTCCATCGCGGATTTGATCATATCGACATATCCCGGTCCCCAGTTGAAATAAGGAACGCCAAGACAGACCTCGTTACCCCCTTCGCAGGCCCCTATGTAGTCGTAGGGGACGGCCCAGACGGTTTTGCCGGCCTGTCGTTTTTGACGGGCTACCACCACCGCCTCGGTCGTATCGATACCGGAGATCACCACATCGTAGTTGGTGTCAAAGAAACTTTGAGCCACCTGGGTGGGATCGGCGGTGACCCCGGGAATGTTAAACCAGAATCCGATCCAGGTAACCTTGAATTTGAGGTCTTCGGGGTTTTTGTTGAGCACTTTTTCCCAGGCATACCGGGCGCCCAGGTAGCAGGATGCGGCCAGGCGACGGGTTTCCTCGTTGATGAGCGGCCCCAGGTAACCGATTTTTCCGGTCTGGGTGGTCATGGCCGCGGCAAAACCGCCCATCATTTTACCGTATTCCATCCGCCCCATGAGATTGGACATGTTCTTCGGCGCTTTTCCGGTGAGCACGTCGTCCCCCGATATATGGATAAAATGAACATCGGGGTGCATCTTGGCAGCCTCCCTGGCACCGTCTTTCATATCATCGGAATTGGCGATAATCAGCTTGGCCCCCTTTTCCACCATGTCGTCCACCAGTTGGGGGATGGTGACGCCCGGCCGATCCGCGGGATTGACCTTATCGATATAAATCATCCTGGTATCGGGAAGTTTCTCTTCCACGTATTTTGCAGCATCGAAATGGGCCTGGCTCCAGCCGTGATCGTTATAGGGCCCAACGAGTAAAAGGCCAAAATTAAATGGTTTTTCTGCTGTTGCCACAGTTGGTTGAACAAAGAGTAGCGACGAAACGGCTAAAATGGCCAGCCACAAAATACAAGACCGTTTTTTGTGCATGAAACACCTCCTGATAGTCAATGGGTTGGTGGTTTAAAAAGCATCAAGTCTGGAAAAAGTAATATAAATGGAAAGAAGGAATCGCGTCAAGGATTAAGCCGGAAGACGTTCATATAAAACGCGATGAACGCATCATATTCTTTTATTGACAAGCTTTCATATCCGTGTTCTATCAAGATTTTGTAGCAACCGGGCAATAGAATGCAAGCGAACAGGCAAGTGGCTTTTTCCGCCCGGATGAATAGAATTACATCAAATGGGAGGTGCTTTTTGTACGGGTTAGAAGCTATTTCGCTGCACAATGGCTGGGCAATGGCCGTGGCCGGTGCCCTGATCGTTTTTTCCGGTTTGGTGATCCTGTCCACCGTGATTTCACAATTGCACAAGGTACTTGATTTTTTTGATAATCGGATCAACCGATATAAAGCCAAAAGCGCGAAGATTTCCAGCGAGGATTCATCTGATCAGCCAGAATCAAAACCGGACAGGGAAAATCGTTTTCTCGACGATTTGGATCGCGTCGTCGATAGGTATAAAACGGCTTCCGAACCGATGGGTGATACCTTTGCGTTGACCGAATTATATCGACTCGCCAGGGAGATGGACGCCCCCCACCCCCATCTGACGATTTCATATTTAAAGCAACATAATTTTCTGGTTCCACTGGGCGACGGGATATTCTCCTGGCGCTAATAAATTCGAGTTCGTCTACTAACAAAGAGGAAAATTTCCATGGAGATGCTGTTTCAATTTCTATCTAACACCGGATATTATCTGGCCGATTATCGTCACATCCTGATGCTGGTCGTAGGTTGCATATTCCTGTACCTGGGAACGGCCAAGAGATATGAACCGCTGTTGTTAATCCCCATCGGTTTCGGTGTTATTGTTGGTAACATACCGTTTTTCAAGGGTTTTGGCCTGGGCGTCTATGAACAGGGAAGTGTGCTGAATTACCTGTATTTCGGTGTTCGCACCGGACTATATCCATCCATCGTATTTTTGGGTTTGGGCGCCATGACCGATTTTACATCATTACTGGCCAAACCCAAGCTCATGCTGTTGGGCGCCGCCGCGCAGATGGGCATCTATTTTACGCTGCTCAGTGCATTGGCGTTGGGTTTTCTGCCCAGGGAAGCCGCATCTATCGCCATTATCGGTGGCGCCGATGGTCCCACGTCGATTTTTCTAACCGCCAAGCTGGCGCCGCATCTGATCGGCCCCGTGGCTATTGCGGCCTATTCCTACATGGCCCTGATTCCTGTCATCCAGCCGCCGATCATGCGATTATTAACGACAAAAGAGGAGCGCAGGATTCGGATGCCTGAGCCGACCCGGGAAGTCACCCGTAAAGAGCGTCTGATTTTTCCCATTGTCGGTGTGGTGCTTTGTTGTTTTCTGGCACCGGCATCAATCCCGTTGTTAGGCACCTTTTTCTTTGGCAACTTTCTCAAGGAATGTGG
>JAOZUU010000354.1:0-2069 GCA_029938515.1 Desulfobacterales bacterium
ACGACGTCGGCGCAAGTTAAAAAAGTCATGCCGATCAGGCAAGCGGCGCCGATGTTTTTCAGCTTATCTGAAACCCATTGAATGGAATTCAGTAGAATTTGCATTTTTCAGAGGTCTCGTATCGATAGAAGACAAGGGGTAAGGCTTTCAAAAATACTCGGCATATCCAACGGATATGCACCCCACGGGCAGTTCCTGTAGGGCACCTGTGTTTTTTGAAAGCCTTATCATCTCAATACCTTGGCACATATCTTCGTAAGAAATCGCTCAATTCAGGTCAGATTTTCTTTATTGAAGGTCGTTGAGGGTCTTTGTAATAAAATCAACGATCTCCTTGCCGTTAAACCCTTTTTCATTGAGCTTGGCGATATATCCATCGATAATGGGCGCCACGGCCTGTTTCCATCTATCGGCTTCCTTGGCATCCTGATCAATCACCTCATTGCCCTTCTGATCGAGGAAGTATTTTAAACCGATCTTGTCGCTTTCATCCCAGGCCTCGCCATGTTTGGCGGCCCATTCGGTATTGATTTGGCGAATGGTTTTTTGAATGTCCGGGGGCAGGGCGTTCCATTTGTCCTTGTTCATGACCACAAAGAAAGAGGTGGTGTAAGCGGATGAGAAATTCAGGGTGCAGTAGTCGGTGACCTCTCCCAGTTTCCAGCCTTTATTGGCTTCCAGTGGGTAAGCGGCCCCGTCAACCACGCCTTTTTGCAGCATCTGGTAAGTCTCCGGCATCGGTTTGGGGACCGGTGTGCCGCCTAAAGCCTTGACGACCAGGGCACTGGTGCCGTGGCCCCTGAATTTGAGACCTTTCATGTCTTCAAGTTTACGGACCGCTTTGTCCTTGGTATGGATCAGGCCCGGCCCGTGGGCATGGAGATACATCACCTCGGTATCCTGGAGTTCCTTGGGTTTAAACTTGTCATAAACGGCATTGATGACCTTGGTGGCGGCGATTCCATTCGTGTATCCCAGTGGAAGATCAACCGCCGAAATGACCGGAAACCGGCCGCGGGTATAGGCAAGCACGGAGAACCCGATGTCGGAGAGCCCTTCCACGGCACCGTCATAGCACTGTTTGGCCTTGGTCAGGGTTTGACCGGCATAGTAATCGACCTTAACTTTGCCGTCGGTACGTTTTTCGACTTCCTTGCACCAGGACTCGGCCAGCTTGCTCTGGATATGGGTGGGTGGGAAAAAGTTGCTGTAGGTCAACTTAATGGTTTCAGCTAAAGTGGTTGGCGTCGAAATAAAGAAAATGGAAAAACAGACCATTAAGACGATGGTCAATGGATATGTATACTTTTTCATCAGTTACCCCCTCATGTTTAAAATATTTTTTAAGTGTTTGCCTGGATTTTGTTCTTATGCACCCCCTTTCAGGAATCGGTTTCACTATATAGTTATGTTGTAACTATATTGTGGCTAATTTTAAATTATGATATGGTTTTTGTCAATTAAAAAGAGGGAACATGCCATGAACGAATCTTGTTTGTTTTCGGCCCTTGGACCTGACCGGATGAAGCGGTTGACAGCAACAGCCATGGGTCAGATTCCCGCCGATATGGCCATTATCAATGGATCGGTGGTGAATGTTTATACGAAAGAATTGATGGCGTCCTGGACCGTGAGCATTTGTGGGGATCGCATTGCCCGGGTGGGGCCAAAAGCCGAGCATACCATCGGTCCTGATACCGAGGTGATCGACGCTGCCGGTAAAACCGTAATTCCGGGGCTCATCGACGGCCATACCCATCTGGCCTGGTGGTTTACAGCGGCGGAATTTCTGAAATACGCCATGAAAGGTGGAACGACCACCATCATTACCGAAACCCTGGAGCCGCTGCCGGTGGCGGGTGTGGCCGGCGTGATTGATTTTCTTGAATCGATTCGGGACCAACCCATCAAAATGCTGGCCACGGCACCCCCCATGGTCTCCATCAGTCGCGCGGCCCGGGGAATGGAGCCGGAAGATCTGGCGGCCCTCCTGGACCGGGATGATATCGTGGGGCTCGGTGAAACCTACTGGCAGGCGATCATCCAGGAACCGGACCGTTATCTGCCCT
>JAOZUU010000354.1:2169-3998 GCA_029938515.1 Desulfobacterales bacterium
CTCGGTGAAACCTACTGGCAGGCGATCATCCAGGAACCGGACCGTTATCTGCCCTTGTTTCACCAGACGCTTGCGGCCGGAAAATCGCTGGAAGGCCACTCGGCCGGCGCCAGTTTTGACAAGCTCAGCGCCTATGCCGCCGCCGGGATCTCATCGTGCCATGAACCGATTAAAGTCGAAGAAGTTATCGATCGCCTTCGGATGGGGATCTACGTCATGGTCCGGGAGGGGAGCATTCGCCGGGATCTCGCCGATATCGCCAGGATCAAGGATGCCGGACTGGATCTGCGGCGGCTGATATTGTCCACCGACGGCGTGAGTCCCAAGGATTTGATTGAAAAGGGATACATGGAATACGTTCTCCAAAAGGCGATTGATTGTGGCTTTGATCCCATTGCAGCGATTCAAATGGCCACGTTAAATGTGGCCGAGCATTTTCGCCTGGATCATCTGATTGGCGGCATCGCCCCTGGACGATACGCCGACTTATTGATCCTGCCGGATATCCGGACGATTACGCCTGCAACCGTTATCAGTATGGGTCGGGTGATCGCTCAAAATGGCGAAATAAAAGTTCAACCCCGATCGCATACATATGCGCCTGAAAGCATGGATACGATCCGGATGAATCGAGATATGACTGGGGACGATTTTGCCATTCGCTTGAGAAACCCGGCGTCAACCGTTAAGGTGCGAGTGATTAAAATGGTATCCGATCTGGTGACCCGGGAGCTCTTCGAAGACATGCCGGTGGTTGGCGGCAGAATCCAATCAGATCCGACCCGGGACATTGTCAAGGTGGCGGCGGTGGATCGAACTCACCATCCGGGGAAAACGTTTACCGGTTTGATTCAGGGTTTCGGTATTAAATCCGGCGCCATGGCCTGCAGCGCTGCCTGGGACAGCACGGCTATTATCGTTGTGGGCGCTTCGGATACGGATATGGCGCTGGCCGTCAACCGGATACGGGTGCTCAAGGGGGGTGCGGTGGCTTGTCAGGATGGCCGCGTTCTGGCCGAACTGGCCCTGCCGATTTTCGGATTGATGACGCCGTTGCCCATTCCGGCGCTGGCTGATGCCACCGGTAAGCTGGCCCGGGCAGCGGCGGATCTGGGTATCCCTTTTTCGGATCCGATACTGTCATTGATCACCTTGACCGGCGCGGCAATCCCTTTTTTACGTATCTGCGAGGAAGGGCTGGTCAATCTAAAAGACGGTCACCAAGTGGATTTGATTGTTGAATAAATCCTTCACGGATCGTATTGATTTTGACCATTAACCCATGATCCCCAAGAACTGAGGAATTGACTATGATTGTATTAATCGTGTTATTGGCGTTGATCGGTTTGGCGTTGTTGTTTGGTGTCGTGATTTACAACCAGCTGGTTCGGCTGAAAAACATGGTGGCAGAGGGATGGAGCGGAATCGATGTACAGTTGAAAAAGCGCACCAACCTCATTCCCAACCTCGTGGAGACGGTCAAGGGATACATGGGGCATGAACGCGAATTGCTGGAAAAGGTAACCGACTTAAGATCAAAGAGCATGCGTACCACTGATCCGGCCGAAAAGGCCGAGGTGGAAGGGGCGCTGACGCGCTCTCTGGCCCAGATCCTTGCCGTGGCCGAGCAATATCCGGATCTGAAAGCCAGCCAGAACTTTCTTGATCTTCAGGGGCAGCTGGCCGAGATCGAGAATGATATCGAGATGGCCAGAAGGTACTATAACGGAACGGCCCGGAACCTGAATATCAAGGTTGAGTCGTTTCCCAGCAATTTTATTGCCGGAATGTTTCAATTTACTCAGGCTGAGTTTTTTGAAATCGAAGAT
>JAOZUU010000355.1 GCA_029938515.1 Desulfobacterales bacterium
CAAGATCAAGGCGCGTTTTATTTCGTTTTGTGAGGCGTACTTTTGTACGCCGCAGCAAACACGAAATGAAGCGCAACGCAGATATTGGGCTTTTTACGAAATCGTCATTCGATCCGGTAATTCGGTGCCTCCTTGGTGATAATCACATCATGGACGTGGCTCTCACGCATACCGGCTGCGCTGATTTTTTGAAAACGTGCCTTTTCTCTAAGTTCCTCTAAAGTACGGCTGCCCACATATCCCATCCCGGCTTTCAGGCCCCCGATGAGTTGATGAATATCGGCTGCCAGGGATCCGCGGTAAGGGACCCGCCCCACGATCCCTTCGGGAACCAGTTTGTCATCTTCCTCTTCCTCGGTCTGATAATATCGGTCCTTGCTTCCCTTTTTCATGGACTCCAGGGAGCCCATCCCCCGATATACTTTATAGCTTCGTCCCTGAAAAAGCACCTGCTCGCCCGGGCTTTCGTCGGTCCCCGCAAACAGGCCGCCGATCATTACCGAATGAGCGCCGGCGGCTAACGCCTTGGTGATATCACCTGAATATTTTATGCCACCATCGGCAATCAAAGGGATGCCGGTTTTAGCAGCGATGGACCGGCAATTCATAATAGCCGATACCTGGGGAACACCGATCCCGGCGATGATGCGGGTCGTGCAAATGGAACCCGGACCGATGCCGATTTTTACGCCATCGACCCCGGCTTCGATCAGGTCCTTGGCCCCTTTACCGGTACCGACATTACCGGCAATTAATTCAACGTCGGAAAAGGTTTGTTTCAATCGATGGACTGCGTCGATAACGTTCTTGGAGTGGCCATGCGAGGTGTCGATACAGATCACGTCGGCCCCTGCCTTTAACAGGGCTTCGGTGCGTGCCATCATATCAGCCCCGACACCCACGGCAGCCCCGGCCCTGAGCCGCCCCATCCCGTCTTTACAGGCAAACGGAAACTTCTTGATTTTTTCAATATCCTTGATCGTAATCAGCCCGGCCAGCTGTCCAGCTCTGTCGACAACGAGCAATTTTTCGATTCGATGGTCATGCAGCAATTGCTTCGACGCTTCAAGGGTAATCCCCTCCTCCACAGTGATCAGATTGTCCGACGTCATCACTTCAGAAACTTTTTTAGTCATATCGTTTTCAAAGCGTAAATCCCGGTTCGTCACGATGCCCATCAATTCTTGACCTTTAACCACCGGCAATCCTGATATCCGGTACTGCTTCATCAATTCAAGCACGTCTCCCACCAGCTGACCCGGATGAACGGTCATCGGGTCCACAATCATACCACTTTCCGATTTTTTTACTTTATCAATCTCCCGGACCTGGGATTCGATGCTCATATTCCGATGGATAAACCCGACCCCTCCCTCCCGGGCCATGCTGATGGCCGTGGCGGACTCGGTAACGGTATCCATGGCCGCGCTGACGATGGGGATATTCAAGGCAATTCGACGGGTAAGCTGTGTTCCCACATTAACATCCTTGGGCAAAATGTCCGAGTAGCCGGGCATCAACAGCAGGTCATCAAAGGAATAACTCTCTTCAGGGGGAATTTTGATCATTTATTACCTCCACCGATTACGACAATCTGATCTTTATGGTTTCATCTGCAATGAATTGACGACATTTGGAAAGGGGTGTAACAAATGACCTTGGCTTTCGCAATGCAATTTTTTGAATATTGACATCCTGAGAGGATGTGAATAGAAATAAAGGTTTGTGATTATATTACATTGAACGAAAAGGGCAGAGCGGCACCAAAACCCATGCTGTTAAAAATCAATCCTCACACACCGCCCCAAAGATTAATCGACCGGGTGGTCAAGATTTTAGATCAAGGCGGCGTCATCGCTTACCCTACCGATACGTATTACGGGGTAGGATGCGATATCATGAACAAAAAGGCGATTTCCCGGATCTATCAAATCCGGCAACGAAAAAAGACCAAACCCTTCAGCTTCGTCTGCTCCGATCTCAAAAACATCAGTCACTACGCCAAGGTTTCAAACTATGCGTATAAAACCATGCGCCGGTTGCTCCCCGGACCTTATACGTTTATTTTAGAGGGCTCCCGGCAAGTGCCCAAAATGATGTTGACCAAGCGCAAAACGGCAGGAATTCGGGTGCCGGATCAGGCCATCTGCATCCGGCTGGTGAAAGGGCTGGGCCGCCCCATCCTTTCTACCAGTGCCAAGTCTCCGGACAACACTGACTTATTTGACCCATCCCTGATCCATGATTATTTCGGTAAACGCATTGACGCTGTCATCGACGGTGGAATCGTACCCGGTGAGCCCTCCAGTGTTATCTCGCTGATCGATGATGAGCCCAAGGTGATCCGGAAGGGACTTGGAGATGTGAGTAGTTTTGAGTAAGGGTTAGAGCTTTCGGCACGACAGATCTTTCCAGTACCCACTGATTTCCGCCATTTCACTCAGCCGGCAGATAAAGATAACCGGCATATAATTGATTGTATAACACTTTTTCCGTCAAAACTTTCAACGTGGTTTCAGAAAGGTATTTAAGAAGAGAAAAATCTTTGTCCCGTGCGTATACCGCCTCAACTTCTCCTTCAACACCGGCCAGACGTCCGGCCCATTGAACGGCATCTTCCACATTTCCCAATCGATCGACCAGTCCCATTTCTACAGCGGCCTCACCGGTAAAGATTCGGCCATCCGCTACTTTTTGAACTTTATCGACCGCCACCCCCCGACCCTCGGCGACATCACGGATAAACTGGCGATGGATCCCGTCGGTAACCTGTTGGAGCAGATGTTTCTCCTCGGGCGACATGGTTCTGGCCGGTGATCCGATATCCTTATATCGCCCACTTTTCACCACCACGGGAACCAGCCCGATCTTCTCAAGCAACTGCTCAAAATTCGTATATCCCATGATCACCCCGATACTGCCGGTAATTGTACCGGGATTGGCCATAATCCTATCCGCCCCGGCGGCAACATAATAACCGCCGGAAGCCGCCAGAGCCCCCATGGAAGCGACCATTTTCTTTTTCTGCCTGGTTTTAATTATTTCGCGATAGATTTCCTGGGCAGGCCCGACACTGCCGCCGGGAGAATTGATCCGAAGGACAATCGCCTTGATGGTTTCATCTTCACGGAATTGTTTCAAGTGGGCAATGGCCTTACGAGAATCGGCAATGACGCCCGATATTTCTACAACGCCCACTTTCTCTTTCCCGGAAGCCCGCATATCACCGAAATCAGTCAGGTGCCCAAAACCGATGGTGATGATCAGTCCCATCACAATAATAGTTACCGCAACGATTCCCGAGAAAACGAGAACTGAAAAAAGAAATGGGTGCCTTCGTGAAAACATCACCTTGATTCAGGTCTTAAATATCTGTTGTTTTTTCTTGGGTTGTATCTTCTACTGTTTCCTGGCTGGCATCTTCTTCGCTTTTTTCCGGCTCGCTGTCTTCGCTCACATCATCTACGACGTTTTCGGTTTTAATCGGATCTTCGGTATTTGATCTTTTTGCTTCATTCGCTTCGCCGGCATCTTCTTCAACTTTTTCCGCCTCGCCGCCTCCGCCCCCATCATCTACGGGGCCTTCAGTTTTAATCGGATCTTCGGTATTTGATTTTTCCGCTTCATCCGCTCCGCCGGCTTCCAGTTTGTCACTTTCAAACTTTTCCTGAAGATTTTCTCTTAAAATTTCACCAAAACTCGAGGTCGGTGATTTGGCCGTGTTGATATAATCATTCATCAAGCCCTGATCGTCCTCCATTTCCATGCGCTTCACTGACAGGCCGATCCGCCGCTCTTCGCCATTGATATTCATCACTTTGGCAGTAAGCATATCTCCAACTTTAAACATATCCACCGGCGTTTTTATCTTCTCTTTGCTGATTTCCGACACATGCACCAATCCCTCAATTCCTTCTTCCAGTTCTACAAAAATGCCAAAATCGGTGACATTCGTGATGGTGCCGGTAATCTCCTTGCCCACATCGTAACGCTCACT
>JAOZUU010000356.1 GCA_029938515.1 Desulfobacterales bacterium
GCCTGTTGAATGACGTCCGTCAGGCCGTTCTGTTCATATTCCGTGATAACCTGTCCCTGGACCATGGCCCGGGTAAAGGATTCGTCATGGGGTATCCGGGCAAAAATCGGCAGTTCGTTTTCGTCGCACCACGATTCAATCTGCCGGGTTTGCTCCAGGTTGAGATCGAATTTGTTGATGATCACCCCGGTCGGTGTCCGAAAATGATGGCATAAACCGATCACGCGTTCAAGGTCGTGTCGACCGGAAGGCGTCGGTTCGGTGACTATCACCGCCAGGTTGGTGCCACCAACAGCGCTGATCACCGGGCACCCGATCCCTGGCGGGCCGTCAGACAAGATCAGTTCAAAACCTTTTTCATCGGCCTTCTCCTTTGCTTTTTGACGCAACAGGGTGACCAGTTTACCCGAATTCTCCTCACCCGGCCGCAACTGGGCATGTACCATGGGCCCGAACCGGGAATCGGAACAATACCAGCGCCCACAGTTCTTTTCCGGAAAATCGATGGCGTCCGCCGGACAAAACGCCACACATACCTTGCACCCCTCGCATTTGAGCGGGTTGACATCGGGGTGCTGGCCATTTTCGGCAATGGCATGAAACCGGCATCGGTCAATACAGTCCAAACAATTTTCGCACTTCTCCGGATCTATAATGGCTTCGTTGCCGGAGATAAATTCATGAATCTGGGAATGCTGCGGTTTAAGCAGCAGATGCAGATCGGGCGCATCGACATCCAGATCGCAGATAACGTGATTCGATGCGAGATGGGCAAATGCAGCGGTAATCGATGTCTTACCGGTACCGCCCTTCCCGCTTATTATGAGGATTTCATGCACGTTCAGTCACCTCCGGGACAGCCGCTTCTCCGGCCATTTTCATCGCCTTACGAGCCAGATTAATAAATTGCGTCCGGTAATCATCGGCCACATCGGTAATCAACCGGCCGTTGGAATACGCTTCCGCAATCCGGCGGCTGTATGGAATCTCGGATAGAATGGCCAGGTCCTTTTCCCGGCAATAATCGTACAGGGAATCATCCCCCAAACCGGCCCGGTTCACCACCACGCCCATGGGTTTTCCCATCGGTGCAAAGGCTTCATGGGCGAGCTTTAAATCGTAAACACCGAATGGGGTCGGTTCGGTCACCAGGAAAATCACATCACTGTCCATGACCGCGTTGACCGCCGGACAACTCACCCCCGGCGGACAATCAATAATGACATCTTCCGGTTCCGAAGAGATCATTTCATCATAATGGGCCTTGACGTCGCGCATCAGGGGCGGACTCATGGCTTCGCCGATCCGCAACCGTCCCATCAGAAACTCAATATCGCCGGCCCACCCCCACAGGATCTCTCCCAGCTCACGATCGTCAGCCCGGACAGCATCTTCCGGGCAGATGTCAAAGCAACCGCCGCACCCATGGCACATTTCCGGGAAGGTTAGAATGATCTCCCCCATCACGCTGATGGCCTTGAACTGACAAATCTTGGCGCATTCACCGCAATAGGTGCATTTATCCAGATCAATCTTGGGCACCTCAATCAAGGCTTTGCGGCGCCCGGTGATTTCCGGTTTCAGGAACAAGTGCAGATTCGGCGCCTCGACATCCAGGTCCATGGCAATTCGTTTTCGCGGCCAAACCGATGCCAGAGCAGCGGAAACGGTGGTTTTTCCGGTACCCCCTTTTCCGCTGGCGATGGCTAGTTTCATGACGGGTGCCCCATACTGTTCGGTTCCTGAGCGATTTCGATCTGGCCCGTTTTATATTGTTCAACCGCCTCGCGAACCGTCAGATTTTCCATGTTCTGACCGATGCGAACGCCGGCGGCCTGCAATGTTTGAAACGCCTTGGGCCCCACATATCCGGTTAACACCACTTTTGCACCGGATCGGGCCACATTTTCGGCGGCCTGAATGCCGGCGCCTCTGGCCATGGCCTGGGACGACCCATTATCCAGATATTCAAATTCCAACGTTTCAGGATCCACAATCATAAACCCGGCGGCCCTTCCGAACCGCGATTCAACCGGGTTATCCAGGCCCGGGCCATCACAACTTACGGCAATTTTTCCCATTGTCAATTCCTCGTTTTTTCTGTTAATTTTTTTTAGATCCACTTCTCTATCCTTTTTAATCCGATACGCCCCCCCTTCGATACGGATGGCCCATCCTTTGGTAATCGCCTCGGCCACCATTCTGCGCGCATCGGCCACTATCCGTGAAAAGGTGGGTCGCGAAACATCCATCAATCGGGCGGCGGCGTTTTGTTCCATCCCCTCGGCGTCGGCCAATCGTATAGCTTCTAGCCCTTCAACCGGCAAAATGACGCCCTTCAGCCGACTCAGCGGCACTCCCTGGGGCTTATAAAAGGCCTCCACCGGCTGACGACGAACGCATCTTAATTTCCTGGGACGGGGCATCCAAGCCTCCTCTTGTTATGAACACACGTTCATAATAATATCTTCCGAATGAATGTCAAGGCCTTTATTGTTCAAATTATTCGATTAGTTTTTGATCGACACTTTTCAGATAACCCTTGTCCAGTGCTATACCAATTAGGGTTGAGGTAACACTTTTGGTAACGGAATGAACGACAACATATTTTTCAAACTGATATCTGCATTATAAAAATAATTTCCAGAGGTATTCATTTGCTTTGATGACCAATCAATCCTTCGCTGAGCATCCACCGGTAACAATCTTCCAACATGCTCCTCAGTGGTACTGAATGATAATCCAACTGGTTCTGTGCTTTTTGGGAATTAAAAAGACTTTGGGTGGTAACCAGAAACGCTTTTTCCGGGGTTATATCCGGTTCTTTTCCAGTGATGTAGGACCCCCATAAAGATACTCTCCCCAGCAGTTTTAGTACCCATCCTGGAATGGTCCTCTTTGGGGTGTCTTTTCCCAATATGTCGCCAATTTCTTGAACTAAATTTAAATAATCAGCCTCCACACCGCCAATTATGTAGTTTTCTCCTTTTTTACCTCGATGGAACGCTGTAATGTGAGCTTTGGCTACTTCTCTCACATGGCAAAATGTTTGAGTAGCCGGTGGCACCCCGGGAAGCTTTTGACGATCGATAAGAATGAAAAGTTGGGACCAGTTGTGGAAATCGTAGGGACCGATGATATTAGCAGGATTTATCATCACCGCATCCAGTCCCTTCTCAATGCCTTTGCGTACCTCCATTTCTGCCAGGTATTTGGTTCGATAATAATTCATGGGGGAGTGGATGGCGTTCGACTGCGTTTCTTCGTTGATCCTTTGCTGGTGATGGCCGTAAACCGCTATGCTGGAAGTGTGAATAAACCTCTTAGCCTGACGTTTCAGCGCAGCGGTTACCATATTTCTTGTGCCTTCCACATTGTCGCGGGTCTGGATGTGGTTACGACGTGACCACATGTTGGTATTTCCGGCAACATGAAAAATCGCATCAATTTTTTTCGGGAGTATAGTGATTAGTGAGTTAGGCTCAGTAATCGATCCTTCTACAAGTTGTATCTCTTTTTCTCGAAGATGCTTCAAACTAGAGGAAGGACGATGAAGTGCTAATACCTCCCAACCATCGGCCAATAATTGATCAATCAAATTAAGTCCTAAAAATCCTGTCCCACCGGTGACAAAAGCTGCTGGCATATTTCACTTCTTCTTCCTGATTAGAATCTTAAAATAATGATTGCTCAAAATCTGGAAATCAACAAAAGACACAGAGCATTTCATTTTTCTTCTTTTTTAAAACCAGCTCTATGGATTTAGATCAGTGACACTCTGGAATTTTCAGGTAGCCAGACAGCATCCACATGGGCCATATTGAGAATACCGTAACAATTGAACTGAATGAAATTATTGTCGATATGCTTTGGCCATCTCCAACGTGCCATTTGAACCGCTAATTGTGCAAGCTTTGGTGCGTTGTGATTATAATCGAACATCGTTGGTATTTTTCAAACTGATATCTGCATGATCGTTGGAG
>JAOZUU010000357.1 GCA_029938515.1 Desulfobacterales bacterium
TACTGCCCCAGATTCATCTCCGCCATGACCACGCGTTTATAAGGTGCCGCTTTTTCACGAATCAAAGTTTCAGGAACGGGCCACAGCGTTTTCATGACTAACAGCGATGCTGATTTTTCGCTTTGTTGCAGCTTCTTGACAGCCGCTTTGGCCGCACGGGCAGTCACCCCATAAGCAATCACCAACGTATCGGCATCGGGCACGTTAAATTCGTCGAAATAGGTAAACTCGGAAACGGCCTTGGTGAGTTTGGCGTCCAGACGCTCTTGAGTCATGGCGATCTGCTCGGGATCGGTGGTGATATATCCATCCACCCCATGGGTGGAGGATGTCTGGCGCACCAAGCGATCACCACCAATAGCGAGAAAGTCTGGCACCCGTTGATTGTCCCTCACGCCAAAAGGTAAAAATAGCGCAGTCGGATCGGCCATTCGACGCTGTACTATCGGCGGCAAGTCCAATTCTTCTAAATCCAGGGTCTCCCGGGTCATGGAGATTTCCTTGTTTGCAGCCACGAAAACAGGGCAGCGGTATTGTTCGGCCAGGTTAAACGCCTGCATGGTGAGCACATAGCAGTCCTTTACATTCACCGGAGCCAGTACGATCACCGGCAGTCCTCCGCTACTGCCCCATTGCAGGAACTGAATATCTCCGTCGGCGCCTTTGGTTGCGGACCCGGTGGAGGGCCCCAGACGCTGAACATTGATGATGACAATGGGAATCTCACTGCCGACGGCAAATGAGATCTGTTCGCTGTACAGGCTGATACCCGGGCCCGATGTCGCCGTCATGGTCTTCATGCCGGCCATGGCCGCCCCGAGGCAGAAGCCGATGGAGGCGATTTCGTCTTCACCCTGGAGGCAAATGCCGCCTTTGGGCGGCAGCAGCTTGAGCATGGTATTGTAAATGGTTGTGGCCGGTGTGATGGGATAGCCGGCAAAAAAATTGCATCCCGCTGCCACAGCACCCCAACCGATGGCTTCGTTGCCTTCCATTAAACTGAATCCCATAAGATACTCCCCTCAATGCTTAAATTTTGCATGAAAATCGTAATAATGAACATCAATCGAAGTATTTCCCATTTCCTCGTTAACCGGTCATACCATCTTTGCGATTTAAAATCTGATTGCAGCTAAATTCACATTTCATGGGCTTGTTGTTCAGTGCAAGTTCCAAATTCCGATAAAGCATTTTCGATTTTTATGGCCTTGGCTATGTTCACCTTGAACCCTTTACTTGAACGCCTTTTCCTGATATTCTTTGTATGCTTTTACTATCTTAAATTGGTTTGTTTTCTTCAAACCAATTTATTACAGGTTGCCAGATTGTTTTCCACTTTTTAAGCTAATCTATGTGCAAAATCCAGGTAATAATAACAATAAAGACAAGAGAGGGGGAGATACAGTGAAAAAGCAACTTGTAACTGTATTGTTTTTTGTGTTTGTGCTGCTACTTGGAGGCACGGCCCTGGCCGGCACTCCCAAGGATATGCTGGTGATGGCCTGGCAGTTCGACGATATCATTACCCTTGATCCGGCCGAGATTTTTGAATTTTCGGGCGCCGAGTATGCTTGTAACACCTACGATCGTCTTATCGGGTACGATGTGGACGATGTCACCCAGATATACGGGCTGTTGGCCGATAGCTGGAAGATATCCGAAGACGGAAAAACCTATACGTTCAAGATCCGCAAGGGTGTCAAATTTGCCTCCGGCAACCCCATGACGGCCGGGGATGTGGTCTTTTCCCTGCAGCGCGTGGTGATTATTGATAAGTCTCCCGCCTTTATTCTGGGGCAGTTCGGTTTTACCGCCGAGAATGTCAAAGACAAGATTCGCGCTGTGGATGACTACACGGTTGTCCTGGAAACCGACAAGGTCTACGCGCCTACTTTTCTGCTCTACTGCCTGACCGCCGGTGTCGGTTCGGTTGTGGACAAAAAGGTCGTCTTGCAGCATGAAGAAAACGGCGACCTGGGTTACAACTGGCTCAAAACCCATTTTGCCGGCGGCGGACCATTCAAGCTGAATAAATGGAAGGCCGCCGAAATTCTGATCCTGGATGCCAATGAAAATTACTGGGACGGGGTTCCCAAGATGAAACGGGTGGTGCTCCGCCATATCGCCGAGCCGGCAACCCAGCGACTCCTGCTTGAAAAAGGCGATATCGATATCGCCCGCAACCTCGGTCCGGATCAGATCGACGGGCTGAAGGGCAACAAGGATATCAAAATTCACTCAGCTCCCAAGGGCGGCATCTTCTATCTCGGGCTGAACCAGAAACACGAAGCCCTTAAAAAGCCCAAAGTGCGCCAGGCCTTGAAGTACCTGGTCGATTATGACGGCATCGCCGGTACGATCCTCAAAGGCAGCATGGTGGTTCATCAGGCCTTCCTGCCCATGGGATTTTTAGGCGCCCTGGAAGACAAGCCTTTCAATCTGGATCCTGCCAAGGCCAAGAAATTGCTGGCGGAGGCCGGTTATCCCAATGGTCTCAAGCTGAGCATGGACACACGCAACAATTTTCCCACCCTGGACATGGCCCAGTCGATCCAGTCGACCTTCGCCCAGGGCGGTGTGGAGCTGGAAATCATCCCCATGGACGGAAAACAGGCGCTGACCAAGTACCGCGCCCGCAACCATGAGATCTACATCGGCCGCTGGGGACCGGATTATCAGGACCCCCACACCAACGCCGACACATTTGCCAAAAATATCGACAATGCGGACAACGCCAGGGCCAAACCGCTGGCCTGGCGAAACGCCTGGGACATTCCCGGGATGAGTAACAAGACAGATGCGGCCGTACAGGAGCGTGATCCGGCCAAACGCAAACAAATGTACCTGGATATCCAGAAAACGCATCAGGCCGTATCTCCCTTTGTCATCATGTTCCAGGACATCGAAATGTCGGCCGAGCGAACCCATGTGAAGAATTTTATTCTGGGTCCCAGCTTTGACAGTAACTTCTATCGTTTCGTAACAAAGTAGGTTACGACCTTGTCTTTCGCTGGCAATTTGAGCAGCCGGCAGGGTGTCCGATTCATCCGTAAGCTGGTGGTACTGCTTCTTTCGGTGGCGGCTACCTTTCTGGGCCTTTTGCTTATCACTTTCCTGATCGGCCGCGTGGTCCCCATTGATCCGGTGCTGGCTGCCGTGGGGGACCGTGCTTCGGCCGAAGTCTATGAAAGGGTCCGCATCGAACTGGGCCTGCACCTGCCGCTCTATCAGCAGTTTTGGATCTATATTACCCAGGTGTTCCAGGGGGATCTGGGCCGTTCGGTATTAACGGCCAACCCGGTGACCACCGATATCCTGCGTGTTTTTCCGGCAACCCTGGAACTGGCTACCGTGGCCACTTTTTTAGGTGTGCTGCTGGGCGTTCCCCTGGGGGTTATCGCCGCCGTTTACAACGGACGCTGGCCCGACCAGGTGCTGCGCGTGGTCGGTCTTTTCGGCTACTCGGTACCGGTCTTTTGGCTGGGACTGGTGGGGCTGGTTCTTTTTTACGGCAAACTGGGCTGGGCCCCGGGACCCGGGCGTCTGGACGTTTTTTATGAGGGTCTGCTCGATCCGGTGACCGGTGTTTTGCTGATTGACGCCGCCATGGCCGGAGAGTGGGAGATATTTAAAAATGCCTTTGCACACCTGGTCCTTCCCGCCTCAATTCTGGGCTATTTCAGCCTGGCCTATATCAGCCGAATGACCCGCAGTTTTATGCTGGAGCAGCTCAGTCAGGAGTACATCGTCACCGCGCGCGTGAAAGGCGTCAGCCCCTGGCGTGTGATCTGGGTGCATGCCCTGGGCAATGTATGGGTACCGCTGATCACCGTCATTGCACTCAGTTACGGAAACCTGCTGGAAGGTTCCGTCCTGACAGAAACCGTCTTTGCCTGGCCGGGGCTCGGCTTTTACCTTACCAAATCTCTGTTGAGCGCTGACATGAACGCGGTACTGGGTAGTACCCTTGTGGTGGGATC
>JAOZUU010000358.1 GCA_029938515.1 Desulfobacterales bacterium
ACAGGGCCACCACATCACCATCTGTCACGATTGTTTTCTCCGTATCATCCACCGGGCGGTTGTTTAGAAAAAGGGTTTGAACCCGGTACTTCAGATAATCCGCATCTATCCCGAGCTGACCGCACAACAGATCGGACAACGTCCCTCCAATTGGCGTTTGAACCAAAAATCCCTTGGCGAGCAGGGCCTGCAGACCGGGAAGGACGATCTCTGAAAAGTGGACATCAATGCGAAAATCAATCCCACGATTGTTCAGTACGTCCATCGTTGTCTCCTTTGATGATTTGCAGACAATTGTTTAGGTTGCGTATCAATGCCATAACACTACATTAACTTAACCGATTATTGATTATTGAACCGCAGAATATCGAATCACGCTTCAGGCGTGATCGAATTTCGAAGTGTTTTTCTTTACCTCTGCGGTTCGATATTCCTTGTTCGATATTCATAAATGACTTGAAAATTAGATTGAGTTAACTATATTGGGTTACACCTGACGCCCGGAATCTTTTTCGTTACCCTTAAAGATCATACAACGTCTCATCCCGTTTCGGCGGAAGCCGACGCCTGGCGGATTTTCCTTTTTTAGTGGGCAGCAAAAACGGTTCCTCGTCCTCGAGCAGGTCACCCATTTGGGCTTCAATTTCATCGGGATCCTGGCCGTCTTTCATCCGTTGAAGGGCCTCCTGCATGCCGGGTCCCAGTTCCAGTCCGGTCATATCGGTTAGCTTCTGCATCAATTTAGCGGCCTGGCGGGGGTCGTCCTCATCGATATGATCCGCCTCCCGTGCCAATACCTGCATGGCCTGCTCCATCTTGCTCTCATCGATGGGAAGGTCGTCCAAGGCATCACCTTCCTTTGCACGGCCCCCGATGGCAAAAAGAGAAATTTCTCGCGTCAGGGTACGGATTTTACATTGCGGACACCTGGGTTTTTTGGCTGTATTGATCGTCCGTGAAAAAAAATTAAAAATAGTATGGCAATCATCACAATAAAACTCGTAAATCGGCATCGATCTTTCCTCTCTATCTTAGGGCAATACTACTTGGTTTGCTTGAGGTATAATGGAGGCATCCCTAGTTGTCAAATAGGAGATAGAAGCACCTCGATGGCTGGTCGAATTTTTATTTTACGGCCATCGGTCACCATCTGGATGGCACCATTTCGGGCCGTGCTGAAAATTTGATATCCCCGGCGGTGGTATCTTTTCAGAACGGTCGGATGAGGAAAGTGGTAACGGCCACCCCGGGCGCAGGAAATCACTACCGTATCGGGTGAGACCGTTTTCAGAAAAATCGATGTGCTGGATGTCCGACTGCCGTGATGGGGAGCTATCAAAATCGTGCTGGGCAACTCATCGCGTCGAATGACCACCAGTTCTTTTTCCGCCTGTTTTTCGATATCGCCGGGGAACAAAAACGAGAAATCGCCCATTGAAACCCTCACTACCAGAGAATTGTTGTTGGTATCCCGCCAGTGCTCGTCCGTATCTTTTTGCATAAACGTTTCCGGCGGATACAGGATATTTACTTTGGCACCGTTTATCTCGTGGGCTTTGGCCAGGTCCCGAAAAGACGGTGCCGATATTTTTCTTTGGGCGATAACTGCCTTGAATTTCCGATAGCCTTCGGTATCCGCCGACTCCCCGTTGCTCCACATTCGGCCCACGTGAAAATGCTCGGCAATGTAGATCAGCCCATTCAGGTGGTCGCTGTTGGGATGGGAAAGAACGATCGTATCGACGGTCATGATTTTCTTGCGCCATAAAACCGGTGCCACGACCCTTGCCCCCACATCAAACACCGAATTATCAGAGAAACCGCCGCCGTCAATCAGCATAACCGGACCCCGGGGAAATTCCACCACTGCGGCGCTGCCCGTACCCACATCGATAACGGTCACCTTGAGATCGCGGTGCCAGTACCGCTGGTAGGTCCAATAACCCACGTCAACCACAGCCGCCACACCGGCCACCAGGGCAATGGTGACAATAATTTTAATATCGCTAACACCGATTAAACCGGGTTGCATCCGCCAGTTTAACCCTTTCAAATAGGCCAGGAACGCCGGCGCCAGCATAACCCCCATCGATACCAGCACGTAGTATATAATCACCTCGATCATTGACGGAGTAATTGTCTTTAGAGACGCAAATGGCAGATCAGCCAGGAAGTGAGTACCAACCAGAGTCATCTCCAGAATATATCCGGCGACATTGAAACAGGTCGTCGCCAAAAAGGTGCTCACCGGGTGGATAAACATGCCCAGAAGCCCTGTCGGCACGACGACGAAACCGACCAGCGGTACGGCCAGCAAATTAGTCCCGATACCAATCAGAGACACCTCGTTAAAGGATTGCATCACCAGCGGCAGCGTACCGAGAATAGCCAGAACGGTACCCGCCATCAGGGAGCCGATTTTTTTCATTATTGGAAAACGGGGAACTACCCCGGATCGACTTTCCGGCCAGGGACGCGAGATTCCGAGAATGATCAATGCCACGGCGGCAAAAGAGAGTTGAAAAGAAATGGAAAAAATCGCCGGCGGATAGACAGCCAGAATGACGACGCCGGCCACGGCCAGGGTATTGAACGCATCCTGGATCTTGCCCGCCAGATAGGCCAGCAGAAATACAGCCACCATCACCAGGGCCCGCTGGGTCGAAGGCGACATGCCGGCCATGACCCCATAAATGATCACCGGAATGAAGGTGAAAATGGCGGCGAATTTTCCGGCCCAGGCCCGGTGCAGCAAAAAGCGACTGTAAGACAATAGCCATTTAAAGAGAAAAAAGGCCACCGAAGCGACAATACCAATGTGGAGACCCGAAATGGCCAGTAAATGCCCGATTCCGGTTCGATTAAACATTTCCCGCAATGATGGTGAAATACCGGACCGATCTCCGATCACCAGGGCTTTCAGTACCTCCCGGCTCTCCCCGGAAACGGATTGGTCAACCAGTCGGGCAACGGTTTGACGAATTTTTTCGACCCGACCGGAAAGAGTCGGTGAGACCGAATGATCCAAAATGACCACGCGCTTGGGGGAAACCCACATCCGGCACCATATTTTTTGAAACGCCAGGTAACGCTCGTAATTGAATCCCCCCGGATTATGGAACCCATAAACCCTTTTAAGCCGGCCACTTACGCGGATGCGATCCCCGCGATTCAGGTCGAGCTCCTCCCCTTCCCCCACGGTGATCCGGATCCGGCCGCAGACTTCATATTGCCGGTTCCCGGTTTTCAGAACGGTTTCCAGGCCGGAGGCCTCAACAATCAGCTTCTGCCCCTTGGGCCGGACAACCGGCTCTTCAGCGATGATGCCGATAACGATCCATTTTTGGGAATCGGCATGGTGGATCACATGATGAGAAGGGAAATCAGGTGCGGCCCAAGGCTGGATGGAAAGATAGCCCAGGGCAAGGAAAAGAATGACAGGCCCGGCAAAAGTTGCGCGCCTCTGCCGCAAACCCCAGCCAACGGCGGCGATGGCAAAGACAATCGTCCCAATGGCCCAGCCGCCGTATCCCGGAAACCTTTCACCGAGAACAATCCCCCCCATGTAAATGAGCAGAATCGGAATGATGGGCCTTGCGAAAATATTAGCGGGCATGGATCGGCATATCTTATAATTAACCACCAACCCATACGAACACACACGGACTTTTATAAAACCAGATGTGCTCAGAGATATAAGTTCGTTTGTGTCTGTCTGTGTGGGTCTGTGGTCATATTAGCATTTCTTTCATTAAAATCAGACAGTTCCATAGCCGACCGGCCGACTGCTACGTTTCCCTGCGAATTTCCGCACCGAGACCGGCCAGCTTTTTCTCCAAAGATTCGTACCCCCTGTCCAGGTGGTAGACCCGACTGACCACCGTTTGCCCTCTGGCTACCAGGCCGGCCAGGATCAGAGAGGCACTGGCCCTTAAATCGGTGGCCATCACCGGCGCACCGGACAGCAACGGCACACCCC
>JAOZUU010000359.1 GCA_029938515.1 Desulfobacterales bacterium
CCACCCTCTGTCCATGACAATTCAAAATGATCATCCCCGCGTGCCGCCTCAATGACCGGCGTCAAGAAAGCTGCAACATCGCCGATAACGTCATCGAAGTCACCATACACATCTTCCGGTTTAGATTTCCGAACAAATGCCCGCCATTGGGTCTGTTTTTGAGTATCCTTACAGAATTCATCTGTGAACGCCATCGGTAGCCCGTTGGGCAGCGGCGTCGAGCGACGTCTGAATGTGCTTCGTATGGCATCGCAGAGTGTTCGGCCGTCGAATTCAAACAACCGGCTCATCAGCCACACATCATAGAAGTCCTTCATCCGGCTATTCGCCATACCCAGACGCACCATGGCTTCAAACTTTTCGGCCACCATTGTGTACCGGGGATAGGCCAGAAGCTGAGGTGGAGGAGTGCCCAGCAAGGTTGGGAATTCGATCCATTCCGGATCGGGTGTAATGGCGTCGCCGAATCCGATATCGACCTGGAGGGAAATTTTCGCTTGATAGAGCATTGCCACCAGGGTTACCCTGATACCGTCATAGGCTTGCTCTTCACGAATTGGTACAGCGTGGACCGTGTCGGGCATGAATTCGATGCCATCATTGTCTTCTATCGTGGCGTGGCATAGTTCCCTGAAAACACCGGTGATATGTTCCGCATCTAAAGGATCAGATCCCAAAAGATCCGCATCCTTGGTCACCCTGTAGTTTTGTCCTTTCCAGACGAGGAACAAACTCGCACCCTTAAGGATGTATTTGTCGGCATGGGACGAGATGCTAAGGCGATACAAAAGGCGCTCGATGCCGTAGCGGAAAAGCAGAAGATTGAAGTCCTCCCCGCGGGTTCTCGCGTGGTTCAAAAGCCGTTGGAAAACGGAGTGTCCAGTGTTCCGCTTCTTGTCAGGATTCATATGACCATCTCCAGGTAGGGGCGCATGACGTTAGCCACCCGGCACACTTTGGCGGTCTCCCATAGCTCGTCCATAGTGGCTTTTCGGCTTCTCCAGGTTTCTCTAAGAGCCTCCAGAGCGACGTCCAGACCGACTTTGTTTCGGAATTTGAAGCAGTCTGCGACCGTCTTGGCAGGACTGTAGACCTTGACAGTGATGCGGTCAATCTCGTGTTCCTCAACACCAAAACTGAAAGCATCGCCGGAGAGGCGTACGATTATTAGCGGGGGATAGTCGAACCTAGGTTCCCATTTCTTGTTCTCGATGGAGACCCACACACTATGAGTAATCTGCGTCGTTAGATTGTGAAACTGAAGAGCTGAAATCAGACAGACCACCGCGTTCGGCACCCTTTTAGCCACTTCGGCCAGTGAAAGGAACTCGCTGGTTTGTCCACCCGGCAGGGCATATAGCCCCCTTCCCACCCGTGTCAGCTCTCCATTGCGATACAGCCTCAGAAGGTATTCGCGGTGAATCCCCGCCGCCTCCACGTCACAAGGCCGAATGAGCCCCATTTGCTTGGCAAGTTCAAGAATTTTCTGTTTTCGATCCATGGATTGCCCCTGTGTCATTTTCTTGGTAAATATAAACGATTACCGAGGAAATGCAACAATAATCCCACCTCGATGCTCGCTCTCGGGCAGTTGGACAGCATCTCTGCCTTCCTTCCGGATATTTCTTTATTCCTTTATATGTATGTTCGCAAGGAGGCGGTGCTCTCCTCCATGATCGAGGGGACGCAGTCATCGCTTTCCGACCTTCTGCTTTTCGAACTGGAAATCGAGCCAGGTGTGCCACTGGATGATGTCCGGGAGCTCAGCAATTATGTAGCTGCCCTGGATTATGATCTTAAGCGATTAGCCGAGGGGTTTCCCTTATCTTTACGTCTGATCAAAGAAATGCATGGAATGTTGCTTTCCAAGGGGCGAGGCTCCAATCAGACACCCGGTGAATTTCGTAGAACCCAAAGTTGGATCGGGGGACTGAGCTGCCCGACTGAAAAGGCACATAAATTTCCCCTAATCGTTAAAAAAGCCGGCATCCATCTCGACGGTCAACCGGTCATCATCCATCAATCGTTCGATCAGCCCCTTGATCTTCGGCAGCTCATATCCGAAAAAATAGCGTAACGTATACATTTTGCCTTGATAAAAATCCACATCAGATTTCCTGCAGTCACTGCCCAGTGCTTTTTGAACGGATATGCCTTGCAACAGCCATTGCCAGGCAATGGTGATTATGCCAAACATTTCCAGGTAGAGGGTGGCGTCCGCCAGAAACGGTTCGAGGCCTTCCGCCTGAGCCAGGGATAAAAGATGATGCGTAACGTTTTGAAGTTTTTCCAATGCGCCTTCAAGAGATTGAGCATACTTGCCCAGTGCGGGAATTTCCCTGGCCTTTGATATTGCATCCTGAAGTTCATCAACAAATAATGAAAAGGCCCGTCCGTTCTGAATCGTTACTTTCCGGCCCAGCAAATCCATCCCGTGGATACCAGTCGTTCCTTCGTGGATGGGGTGGATGCGCGCATCCCGGTAGTACTGTTCCAAGGGGTAGTCATCGCAGTAACCGGATCCGCCGAAGCATTGAAGGCCTTGGCTGATGGCCTGAATCCCCATTTCCGAAGGATATGTTTTGGCGACAGGCGTCAACAAATCCAGAAGAAGTGAATATTTTTCTTTTTCCGTATCTTGAGAAACTTTTTGCAAATCTACGAATCGGCTGCATTGAAGCAGAAGCGCCAGCGACCCTTCAACCACCGCCCGCTGAAACAGCAGCATTCTTTTGACATCGGCATGTTCGATAATCGGCACCTGGGGCTGCGCGGGATCTTTGCGCGAAACAATGCGGCCCTGCCGGCGGGTCCTGGCATAATCCAGCGCGGCATAATACGCCGCTGTTGCCATGGCTGTCGCTCCGAGCCCGACACCGATCCGTGCCTCGTTCATCATCTGGAACATATAGCGCAGGCCGTTGTGCGGTTCGCCCACCAGCCATCCGCGGCAGTTGTTTTTATCACCAATGCTTAACTGAACGATGGGACAGCCCCGGTACCCGAGTTTGTGATACATCCCCGAGGTGACCACATCATTCGAAACAAGTGCACCGGCCTTATCCAAGCGCTTTTTGGGCACCACAAAAAGTGAGATTCCCTTAACACCGGATGGGGCGCCATCAATTTTGGCCAGCATCAGATGGACAATATTTTCGGCGGCATTGTGATCTCCGGCCGAAATAAAAATTTTCTGTCCCGTTATGTGATAATATTCGCTGCCTGTCGATACTGCCCTGATAGTAATATCCGCAAGCGATGATCCGGCTTCCGGTTCGGTTAGCGCCATTGTGCCCTGCCACAGGCCCTGGCGCATGTTGGGAACATAAACATCGTATAGTTCTTTGTTCCCGAAATTTTCGATCAACCGGGCCGCCCCGTCACTGAGCCCGGGAAATGCACTGGCGGGATAATTTGCCGCCGCAAAAATAAACTGGCAGGCATCGGCGATCATGTGGGGGAGCTGCTCGCCGTCCAGGTCATAGGGCACCGTACTGGAAATCCAGCCACCTTCTCCAAAAGCCTTGAGTATTTTTTGAACGATCGGATGGACCCTGACTTCGCCGTTTTCAAACGTCGGCGGATTGCGGTCCATCTCCTCAAAAACTGGCCACAACAGATCTTTTGCCAATTTGTCGGCAGACTTTATAACCATGTCAAACACGGTTTTATTATGATCCTGATAATAATCGAATTGCGTCACCTTTTCGACGTCAAGCACATCATAGAGTAAAAATTTCAAATTCTTTTCACTGAAAAATTTTGCTGCCATTGTTTTATCTCCTTTATATCATCAAAACTGATTCACCGGCCGCTCTTTTCACGGTGACGTCATTATTCGATATAACTATTTGATTCATATGTAAAATAAATGATATATTAACCGCAGACCGACGCAGACGGAAATTTTCAGAATGTTCTCAATAAGTGATGGTCGTTTATTGTAGGAGCGAGCTTGCTCGCGATCGA
>JAOZUU010000360.1 GCA_029938515.1 Desulfobacterales bacterium
TGCCGTAACAACCCAATGCGCCGAAGGTCTTCAAGTCGGCCTGGATACCGGCCCCTCCGCCGCTATCCGACCCGGCGATGGTCAGACACCGGTGGTAGTGATGGAACAAAGTATTTTTGCCGTTTATATCTTCCATTATCACCTAATTTATTGAAATCACATAATGTTTTCGAAGGATTTATACCATCGCCAGATCGAATATTTAAGAAATTCTATCGATTTTAATAGAAATACAGAGCGAAACAGTCTTCGCCATAGGGCTACGCCGCTCAAGAGCGATACCATCCGCCATACCCCCGGCGGATCAATCTTCAATCTTCAATTTGTTTCCCCGAGCAACCGGGATTTCTACTTCGTTCCAACCGGCTTCGCCGGATTGGGCTCACCCCCTTCGGAAATGATTCCATCCCCTGGGAGAGATCATTCGAGTCTCTCCACGTTCATCCACCAGATCGATATGATCGCTGGCGGTAATTTCACCGATTTGATAAAGCGGGTGACTGAATTTTTTTTCAAACCCGGCCGACAAAGCAGATATTGTTTCGGGAGATACAGTGCAAATCAGGATATAATCTTCCCCACCATCCAACACATAGTCCAGGGGATCGAGCCCCAAATGCTGGCAAAATGCTTTTAAAGGGTTGGATACCGGCAAGCGGCTTGCGTCCATGCGAGCACCGACCCCGCTTTGGCGGATGACATGTCCCAGATCCGAAGCCAGTCCGTCGCTGACATCGATGGCGGCATGAACGCCATCCATACCGGCCAGCCAACGGCCTTCCAACAGGTGTGGCCGGGGACGGCGGTGCCGATGAAGCAAATGGTCAGATACATCGGTATCAGCACCGACCCGGTTTATAATAAGATGCAGACCGGCGGCGCTCTCCCCCGGATATCCGGTCAGACAGATAATATCGCCCACCCTGGCCCCGTCCCGGCACAACATGACTTCTCTTTTTACGCGGCCGGTCACCGTCACACTGATCACCAGGTCCGATCTGGCCCCGGTGGTATCGCCACCGATGATATTGACGTCGTACTCGGCGGCCAATGCTTTCATTCCACGATACACGTCCTCGATGAAATCGATACCACAATCTTCGGGAATGGCTATACTGGCCAGGGCCTCTCGGGCAATCCCGCCCATGGCGGCAATATCGCTTAAGTTAACCGCCAGGGCCTTGTAACCAAGATCGATCCCGGATACCGCCCGCCGTAAAAAATGTACCCCCTCCACCAAAAAGTCAGTCGTTAACAGGAGCACCTCATTTCCCGCAATCGTCACGGCCGCAGCATCATCACCAATCCCACGAATGACACGCTCCGGCCGGACCAGGCACCCTTTAGATATCCGTTCAATGAGTCCAAATTCACCGATCTGTTTAAGCCTGTCCATCATCGATTATCCGCGCTCCCCGCCGAAGCATCGCCGGCGCCATCGTGTCCAGAGTATCCATCAAGGCAATTTTAAAACTCCCCGCTGATGCCGCCTTTTTCGCAGCCATCTCCCCGGCGAGATTAAAACAGGCCAGCGCCGAAAGCGTTGCATTCAGGGGATCGGAATCGACAGCCAGGAATACGCCGATAACCGCCCCGATGGCACAACCGGTTCCCGATACCCGTCCCATCAGCGGATGGCCATTGGTCACATGAAAAACCTTGTCGCCGGTGGTGATCAGATCTTCGGCACCGGTGACAACGGCTATAAGTTCGAATTCAGCGGCCACCTGGTCGGCCGCGGCCCGAGCCGATTCAACCGGATGAATGGCATCCACGCCCCTGGCCTGAATCGTTTGGCCGGAAAGGGCAAGCATCTCCGACGCATTGGCGCGAATAACACTCACCTGGAAATGGTTTAAAATCTCAAGCGCCGCTTCGGTTCGGGTCGATATCGCGCCCGCGCCCACCGGATCCAGCACAATGGGTATGCCCGTGACGGAGGACTGATGTCCGGCTTTGAGCATTCCCGCCAGTCGCCCCGGGTTCAGTGTTCCCAGGTTCAGTACCAGTGCATCGGCCAGGGCCGCCACTTCTTCGACTTCCCCGACGGCATCCGCCATGATGGGAGAAGCCCCCACGGCCGAAAGCACATCGGCCACCCATCCCATCGTGACAAAATTGGTGATGGCATGAATCAACGGAACGGCGTTTTTAACCGCCTCCAGATTCCGGGCGGCAATATCGGAACGTTTAATCATCACGGTACCGGCAAGACTGGTTTCCTGGTTCAAACAATCCAAAGCACCAAAAAGAAAGCCGTTTCCGGATGGAAACGGCGTCTGAAATCATCAAACGGTTATCGAGTCCACTCCCTACGCTGGCATTACCCAGATCAGGTTCAGCGGGTATGATCTCAGACCGGCAGACCGGCCACCCCAGAATACGGTGTTTTTAGAATGTTATGTTATTCTATATTTATACGCGCTTTTTTAACTATGTCAACACTGATAACATCAAAGCTTCACCGTTTACATTACTGAATTCTGCTCACCAACCGTTCAAGAATCAGCCCGTTAAAACGGTTTGAGGAAGAGACAAACAGCCATCCCAAATGCGTCAGACATCCACCACATAAAGCAATTTTCCATTGATAGCCTGCAAACCATGAAAATTCAGCGGTAAGCGCACCACCGTAAGCACAGCCCGGCGCCGTCTGAAAACAGCCGATCTCATAGACCCGCCCATGGGGATTGGCAAATGTGTGCCGGTTAGAGCCATGGACGAAGAGCCGATCCTTCGCATGAGTGATTACGCGACCACAGTTCTTACACAGGATGGCGCCGTGATCCTCGGCCTGTGTTTCGCGAGCTGTTTCATCCGTATCCGGCCGATCACTCGGAACTCCCAGGAGAGGACTATCTTTTAAAAAAATGGCTGTGGGATTTAGTTGCATGAAACTTATCACTTACAACTCATTATTTAATTTCCGATTAAATTACAAGTGGTTATTTTTCCAGTTGACATTGCCCCCGATTTTTCCTATAGCCGTTTGGCCATCTTTCAAAGGGCTTGCATACCGATCAGGCGCTGGAAAAATATCATGGAAGCGAAAGAAAAAAAAATTATGGGTCTGTCGGTAGGGGCCCATAGCCTCGTCCATCTATTTGAAGGCGTCCTGCCGCCCCTGATACCGTTACTGATTGTCGAATTCGGCACCGATTATTTCCATCTCGGGCTGGTTGTTACCGGTTTTTCATATGCTTTCGGCCTGGGCTCCCTGCCGGCCGGCATTATGGCGGACAGGGTGGGGCCACGGCGTCTGGTGACCCTTTTCCTTTTCGGGGCCGGTATTTTGTCTATAGCTGTCTGGCCGGTCAACTCGTTGTGGGTCTACGCAATTATCATGGGCCTGATCGGTTTATTTTGCAGCACCTATCATCCGGCCGCCAACACGCTGCTGTCGTTGTCCATGACCCATCGGGGAAATGCTTTCGGCATTCACGGTATCGCCGGCAGTATCGGGGTAGCCATCACACCCCTTTTATCCGCCTGGATCGGATCGATATTCGGGTGGCGAACCCCTCATGTTTTTTTCGGAATGCTGGGTATCGGACTGGCTATCTATTCATTGACGATTCCAGGAAAAATAATTTCTCCGGATGAAAATGATAAAACCCGGAACGACCCGACTAAGATACATTCCGAAAACTGGATTAAAATCATTCTGTTTCTATTTTCAGCAACGGCCCTGGGGTTAACTTACAAAGGGATCATGACATTTCTGCCCACCTATATGGGCCAGCGGGTGCACCTTGGTTTTTTATCCATGAATACGGTCGCCCTGGGCGGTACCGTGGCAACGATCGCCCTTCTGTCCGGCGCCTGGGGACAATATCTGGCCGGTCGACTGGTGGATCGTTACGATGCCGAGAAGCTTTACCTGGGCGCCATCCTGATCGGGATGCTCTTCGTCTTCGGCATGGCGATCAGCAAAGGGCTGATCCTGGTGGGCGCGACCGTTAT
>JAOZUU010000361.1 GCA_029938515.1 Desulfobacterales bacterium
AAAGTGATCGACAACCGGGGAAAAGACCCGGACACCTATGATGAGGTGAGCAATGTAGACCTGCCCGAATATTTTAAGGCCGAGGAAAAAATCAGGGCATTGATCGGATGGTACGGGATTGTTTTGAGAGACGATCAGGTCAGTGTGGTCGATTTGTGCCGCGCCTACATGGAAGCGCTCCATCAGCACTCCTGCGGTAAGTGCATCCCCTGCCGGCGGGGAACCGGCATTATGGCCGAGATATTGATGAAAATATGTCAGGGAAAAGGACAAAAGAGCGACCTTGATACCCTGAAGACACTGGCCGAAACGGTCAGCACCACTGCCAAATGCGATATCGGGCAATCCGGCCCTCTGCCCATACTGAATGCAATTGATCATTTCAGGAATGATTTTATCCAGGCCATTTCCGCCGGCAAATCCATTGATGCGGGCGCGTATCACTCTAAGAAAACCGCTCCGTGCATGGACGCCTGCCCCATTCATCTGGATATTCCCACCTACGTGGAACACATCAGGGAAGGAAAATTTGCCGAATCCCTGGATGTGATTCGGGAGCGATTGCCACTGCCCGGCATTTTGGGACGGGTATGCGTGCGGCCCTGCGAGGAACATTGCCGCCGGGCGACCCTGGATGCACCGATTTCAATCAAATACTTGAAACGGTTTGTGGCCGACCACGAACTGGCTTTGCAGAAAAGCCCTGAATATGCGGTGACACCGTCGAAGAAAACCGGAAAGGTCGCCATAATAGGGGCCGGGCCGGCGGGAGTGACCTGCGCCTTCCATCTGGCCGGCCGGGGACACCAGGTCACCGTTTACGAGCGGTTGGGAGAGCCGGGCGGCATGTCGGCCATGGGGATACCCGACTACCGGCTGCCACGTCCCATTCTACGCGGCGAGGTGGAACAGGTTCAAAAAATGGGCGTCGAGATCAAATACAACACCAAGATTGGACAAGACATCATGCTGGCCGATTTGATCGATGACAATGACGCAGTTTTTATGGGGGTCGGCGCCCAGGGCAGCAGCTCCATGCGGGTTAAAGGTGAAGACGCAGGCTACAAAGGATTTATCCCCGGCGTTCAGTACCTGCTGGATATCAACGAAGGTCGCGATCCATACTTCAACGGTAAAAGAGTCGTGGTTATCGGCGGTGGAAATGTAGCCATCGACTGTGTCCGCTGTGCTTTCCGCATCGGCAAGGAAGATGTCAACCTGGTTTACCGTCGGACCAGAAAGGAAATGCCGGCCGACGAGGTCGAGATCGTCGATGCCGAGGAAGAAGACGTTCAGTTTCATTTTTTAACCACACCGGTGCGGATTCTCGAAGAGAATGGTGTCGTCACGGGATTGGAATGCATCCGCATGGAACTGGGAGAACCGGATAAGAGCGGACGTCGCCGACCGGTGCCGATCGAGGGGTCCGAGTTTGTTTTCGATTGCGACACGGTGGTGCCGGCCATCGGACAGCGAACCGATATGTCCCTGCTGGAAGGGGTGGAAGGGATCGAAACCACCGCCTGGGGAACGATCGTGGTCGATGAAGTGACCAAGCAGAGTTCCCATAAAAAAATATTTTCCGCCGGGGACTGTGAGACCGGTCCCGGCGCTCTGATCACCGCCTGTGCCGGCGGAAAACGGGCAGCGGCGAGTATCGATTGCTTAATTAACGGCCAGCCCATAACGCCGGACCGAAATGAGTGGTTCGACAAATTTTTTGAGAAAGTGCGCCTCTTTGACAAAAATGAAGAAATGCCCATGCTCGGAGGTCAGGAGCGCAAACACCTCGAGATGCTACCCCCCAAAACCCGCAAATTTACTTTCGATGAGGTGGAAAAAGGGTTTCCCAATATTGATGCGATTGCCGAAGCACGGCGGTGTTTGCGATGTTATCGCGTGGCGACAGTAGCGGTAGAGCTATGAAGGATGAACGTCGAACACTGAACATCCAACGTCCAACGTCGAATTAAAAGAAAAACTCAATTCTTTGAAACTACGAAATGCGCGAAAAACGCGAAAGAGGTTGGTTGACAATTCGTTCTTCCATTTTCGTGCCTTTCGCGTTTTTCGTAGTTCTTCCCTCCTTCAGGCCCACATTCGGTGTTTATTGCGGCAATGGTGTTAACGACCCCACTGGATATCCGTGATCTTTGGCGAGTTGTTCCAAATGTTCGATCCGTTGGCGGTTTTCCGGGTGAGAGGCGAAATAATGGCCCCAACGCCCCGAATCCTGGCCTTTGGACATTTTTGAGAAAAATGTAGTGGCGCCGGCTACATGGCCGTAGGCACACTGCAGTGTTTCGAGCCCAAAGGTGTCGGCCCGGGCTTCCTGTTTACGGGAAAACCCCATCTCGGTGAAATTCACCCCCCGTGACAAGAGATCTCCAACCAGGTTATCGGATCCCAAAAGCACCACGGACATCGTCAGCAATACCAACCCCCGTCCCAAGCCCCTCAGATGATCCCGATGCGCAAAATGACCCAGCTCGTGAGCCAGAATAAAAACCAGCTCATTTTCCGAGGATACCTGTTCCAGCAAGCCTTTATAAACAAGAATATGCCCTCCCGGCATGGCCGCCGCGTTGACCGATTTCGAGTCGATGATATGCACTTTAAATTCATAGGGAAGGTCCGTACAGCGGGATTGAAGATCATCGATGAGGGACTGGACGTATGGTTGTTGTTTGTGTGCCGTGGTGGATTTTTTAATGGTATGTAAAAACGGTATGGCCAGTTTTTTTTCAAGGCCAAGGGAGATCCGTGGCGCGATCAGGTCCACGGCAAATCCCATCAGGACATAAATCCCCACACCGATGGCCAGCAGACCGCCTACCAGGACGACCAGGTCTTTCAATGGGGATGTCGGGGTGACATTAACGTTGGTTTTCAGGCGCCGCGGAGTGTACTTCATTACGCCGCCTTGGAGAGCCTCACCGCGCAGACTTTAAATTCCGGAATCCCGGAGATCGGATCGAGTTTGGCGTTGGTCAGCCGATTGGCCGCGGCCCCGGCAAAATGGAACGGGATAAACACCGTACCGGCCACTGCCGTATCCGAAACAGCGATTCGTGTGGTTATTTTTCCCCGGCGAGAAGCAATGTCGGCCAAAGCACCGTCTTCAACCCCAAAACGCTCCGCATCCGTGGCGGAGATTTCCACGAAACAGTCGGGAACGCGCTCGTTTAATCCCTCGCTTTTCATGGTCATGGTACCGGTATGGTAGTGGTACAACACCCGACCCGTGGTCAGGTAGAGCGGATACTCGTCATCAGCCTGTTCGGCCGGTGGAATCCAGTCAATGCCGTGAAAAACGCCCTTTCCAGATGGAAATTTTTCCACATGAAGGATCGGCGTTCCGGGGTGGTCTTCGGTGGGACAGGGCCAGTGTAATCCACAGGCATCAATGCGGGCATAGCTGATTCCGGCGTAAGAGGGCGTTACTTTCCGGATTTCCTCGAAAATATCTTCGGCCGTCTCGACAGCCATATCGTAACCCATGCGCGCGGAAATATCGGCGATGATTCGCCAGTCATCCCGGGCCTCACCCGGGGGATTCACCGCTTTTCGGACCCGTTGTATCCGGCGCTCGGTGTTGGAAAACGTCCCGTCCTTTTCGGCAAAACAGCAGGATGGCAGCACTACATCGGCTCGCTGGGCCGTCTCGGTCATAAAGATATCCTGAACCACGAGAAAATCGAGGTTGTCAAAGCATTTTTCGGCATGGTTCAAATCGGGATCGGATACCAGCGGGTTTTCACCGATCACATACATCGCCTTGATCTTTCCCTTGAGGGCGGCCGGGACCATCCGGGTAACTGTCATGCCAGGCTGATCCGGCAATCCGGTTACCGCCCAGGCCGCTTCCATTTTGGCGCGGAGTTCAGGAACGATCACTTTCTGGTAACCGGTATATACATCCGGCAAACCACCCATGTCGCAGGCACCCTGGACATT
>JAOZUU010000362.1 GCA_029938515.1 Desulfobacterales bacterium
AAATGATTTCAGCTAAATAATCAACAATAATATCTCAATAGGGATTGGAGCCAACTTCCCCCTCCCTTGACGAGAGGGGGCAGGGGAGGGTGATCTGCAAAAAGAAAAATCAAATCTGAATAAGCATACCCTCACGTCATACGCAAAAACACTCAGGCGTAATGCGACCCATGCGGAAAAGGTCTTATGGCGTCAACTCAGGGCCAGGCAGGTTGAAGGTGTAAAATTTAGAAGACAGCAACCCATCGAAGGCTATATCGTCGATTTCGTTTCATTTGAAACCCACCTGGTCATCGAACTGGATGGCGGCCAGCATTCAATCAACCGATCAGAAGACAAAAAGAGAGATCGTTGTTTGGCCTATAATGGGTTCAAGGTGCTCAGATTTTGGAATCATCATGTTTTGAATAATCTGGATGGGGTGTTGGAGACGATTCGAATGGAGTGTTTGAAATGAGTGTTCACCCTCCCCCCAGCCCCCTCCCGTCAAGGGAGGGGGAGTGACTGTGGCACTCCTCAATATAGCACTTGCAATCGTGTTTTCGATGGAAAACACATCGGAAATGTAGCTGATTTAGAAAATTGCATCAAAATGAGATTTAGGTTCCAGTTTTATCTTTAGACTCACTTGTATGCGGGTTTCAGATATTTTATAATTAGTTAACGGAAGAAATAACAATGCAGACAATATGGCATATATTTCAAAGCGGTGGCCCGGTGATGTGGCCGCTGTTGGGTTGTTCGATTATTACCCTGACCGTGGTATTGGAGCGGATTTTTTTCTGGATAGGTCTGAAACGCAATCGCAATCGGCCCCTCATGGATGAAGTCCTCGAAATCGCCCGGGATGGCGACTGGGAGACCATAAAAAGCAAAACCGCCGGATGCCGTGATCATGTCATCCGGATGCTGGTGGTGGGGATTCTTCACCGGGAGTTTTCCCTGAACAAGGCCATGGAAGCGGAAGCGGAAGTGGCGTTGAAACGGATGCGTAAGTACATGACCGTCCTGGATACGATGATCACGGTGGCGCCGCTTCTGGGTATCTTCGGCACGGTACTTGGAATCATCACCTCTTTCCAATTGCTGGGTGCCAGTGGGATTGAAGATCCCAAGGCGGTGACCGCCGGTATTGCCCAGGCGCTGATCACCACGGCCACGGGCCTCGGGATCGCCATTCTGGCCGTCTTTCCGTATAATTATTTCAATACCCGGATCGAATCAGCGGCCCATGTGATGGAAAAGTACGCCACCAATTTGGAAATTGTTACGAATTCAGGATCATGAAATTAAAGCATAAATCATTACCCCGGCCCCGTATCGAGATGCTTCCGCTGATCGATATCGTCTTCCTCCTGCTGGTCTTTTTTATCTATGCCATGCTGTCCATGGCCGTGCATCGCGGGATGGATGTTAACCTGCCGGGATCGGCCCGGGCCACGCATACCGATGAAGCCCCCCTGTCTCTTGCGGTTAAAACGGCTCCCCACGGTTTGGAAATTTATCTCAACGAGGAGCAGATCGATCTTGATGATCTTGAAAACCGCCTGCGTCACGTGGCCGGTCGAGTCGACAAGACCCCATCGCCGGAACTATTGCTTTTTGCCGACGAGACAGTGACCTATCAACAGCTTTATCAGGTGCTCGATCGGGTGAATGGCGCCGGTATCGAGAAAATTTCGCTTCAGGCCGAGTCGGAGAAACCGTAAATGCAACGGCTCCTGGCCGGCCTGGTGATCGCTTTGGGATGCCATGTCTTGCTGTTAATAATGCCCATCCAGCACCATCAAGCGCGTCGATTGCATCTTCCAACATCCAACGGCATAACGGTCGGATTCAGCCGGATTGAACCGCTATCTCCTCGAAATGAAGTGCGGTCCATTCCGCCTCCGCCCGAACCCATTTTGCCACTGAAAGAACGCATCGAAAAACAACAAACCAAAAAAATAAAGCCGCCAAAATCCAGGCCGAAATCGATCCCGACACCCCGACAACCCCAAAAAATACCTCCCGCGGTTTCGGTGCCCAGACCTAAACCGTCAATACCGAAAGCAAATACACCCCCGTTACCGAAAAAAAAGCCGCAACCTTCCCGTCCGGAAGACGAGGAAGGGAAAACGGCCACAGCCGATCAACCGAAGCATCCGAATCCCTTTCCCCCGGCAACCCCATCGGAAATTGGAAGAGAAATCCGACCGTCACCGGCGGCCAAAGAGCCGTCCATCCGGATGATCGCTAAAAACAAGGTGTCACCCCAGATCAGCCAGGCGTATCCGGAAAATAACGGCAATCCCCCCCCCCAATATCCGGTCCTGGCGCGGCGCCGCGGATGGCAGGGAACGGTTCACCTTTCGGTGCTGGTGCTGGCGAATGGACGTGTGGGCGATATCACCATTGAGAAAAGCAGCGGTTATCCCCTCCTGGATAAGACCGCTCTCAGGGCGGTCACACGATACCGGTTTGTCCCGGGGAGACAGGGTAACCAGCCCGTGGCCATGCGGGTGCAGGTGCCGGTTCATTTTCGGCTGCAGGATGCCAGGTAATAAAATATCATTCACCCTGTTGGTATAATTTCCCTCAATCTCCCTAAAAGCAAAAAAAATATTAACCGCAGATCCACGCAGACAGACGCAGACGGAGATTTATATTTGTATCTATCTGTTTTTTCATAATAATAGCCTGCGTCAGTCTGCGTTGGTCTGCGGTTAATAATGGGGTTTAAGGGTAACTTTGATGTTATCCTGCAACCATCGATGATAGCCTTGAAAACAAACCGATTTTGTATTATTTATTGGAAAGCACTTATTTATCTTGATGATCTCATAAAAATTATTCATGGATGGCTAAGTAAAAAGGTTCATATACGCCCCGCAGGAAGTGCCCTTGGGGTGCAAGGCGTCGTGTTTTTCCAGGGGCCGAGGCTATATACATGGTATGCCGAGTGTCTGAAAAACACGACAACGCCATTGATGGGACTTTTGACGACGCCATCAATTTTTAACATCGAAAGGATATGTCATGCCGGATGATCCTGTAAAAGTGTATTCCTTAAGTACTTGCAGTCATTGTAAATCCGTTAAAAAATTAATGGATGATTGTACCGTAAAATACGAATTCGTGGATGTGGATCTGTTGGAAGGCGAGGAGCGTAAAGCCATCCTGGAGGACGTAAAAAAATTCAATCCTAGATGTTCGTTTCCCACCATTATTATTGGAGATAAGGTGGTTGTCGGTTACAAGGAAGAAAAAATCAAGGAGGCGCTGGGGCTGTAATGAAACCTGAGAAGCTATACGAGCTATTAAAAAAGATCCAGGAAGCCAAGGGGTACTATTTCAATAAAGACAAAGAACGCGTATTCGAGCTTCTCGAAGCGCTTCTGGCCAACAAAGATCGATACGGCTACATGGTCTGCCCCTGCCGGCTCGCCGCCGGAGACCGGGAAGCGGATAACGATATTATCTGCCCCTGCGTTTACCGCGAACCGGACGTCGAGGAGTTCGGCAGCTGCTATTGCAACCTCTACGTTTCAAAAGAATGGAACGATGGCGCTATTTCCCACGAATATATCCCCGAAAGGCGTCCGCCGGAGAAGATGGGGTTTTAACCTGATCAATTCCTTCTTATTTTTCGTAGTTGAGGATTGATATCAAGCTCCTCAAGCTTCTCCATCGCCTTTCCTTTGAAATAACTAAACTCAAAGCCGATCCGGTAGTATTGTTTTTGATCTTTACCCGTATAAGAATTCTGCCATATGACCCGCCCTTTGGTTGAGATCGGTTTATTAAAAGCGGGCATGTAAATGGTAATATCGTACTGCTTTCGGGCCACGAGCATTTCAAAAGAGATCACCTGCATTCCCATGGTACTCAGGTCTATCAGCGAGACGCCGTGAATCTGGCTTCCGAACAGCCCCAGTTTCCCCTTTGATTTCAGACGAACGTTACAGTTCAGC
>JAOZUU010000363.1:0-1672 GCA_029938515.1 Desulfobacterales bacterium
TTCCGCCGGGTTTTGTTCTTTTGGGGTGCCGGAGTCAGGTAGGGTGCATCGGTTTCAATGAGGATCCGGTCCCCCGGAATGTGAGGAGCCAGACGACGAAGATCTTCGCCGCGCTTTTTGATCGTCAGGATACCGGTGATACCGATATGCAGGCCAAGTGAGACGTATTGTTCCATTTCCGAACGGGTGCCGCTAAAACAATGAATAACCCCGGTTCGATTTGAGTTGGGATGGGATTCGAGCATTTCCAACAGACGGCCATCAGTATCGCGCTCATGAAAAATTACCGGCAATCTTAGCTCGTCAGCCATCTCAAGCTGTCGCAAAAACCAGTATTCCTGATCCTTAACCGGTGAATACATCCGGTTGAAATCGAGGCCGATCTCTCCCCAGGCCCGGACCTTGGGATCGGCGGCTATGTTACCAAGCGCCTTTAAATCGGCATCGGAGCAGTTTTTGGCATCATGGGGATGTACGCCGACCGCCGCATAAAGCCCTGGGTAACGCCGGGCCAGATCCACGGCCTTTTCAACGCTGGGACGGTTTACCCCGGCGATCATCATGGCCGTCACATCATTTTCCCCGGCTCGTGCCACAACCGCATCAAAATCTTTATCATAGACCGGATCATCGAGATGACAATGGCTGTCGAATAATTTCATCTTGCCTCGTTTGAATTTAGAGCGTATATTGCTTTTTTGGTAAAAACAATATCACTCAAACCTGACCGATGCAACATAGGGATGGCTGCCAGTCAACGCTAATAACGGTTATAAATACCATCGACTGGTTGAAGAGTGAACGATCCCAACGGTCAAAAAAAGTTAGTGCGGAGGTTCTTATGTTTAAGATTGTCAGGCGGGAAGAAATGGCCGGAGGCACGGTGATCCTCGATGAAATCGAGGCGCCCAAAATCGCCGGCAAAGAGAAACCCGGCCAGTTTGTTCTTCTGAAAGCCAACGAAAATGGCGAGCGCGTTCCCTTAACCATGGCGGAGACGGACCCTGAAAAGGGGACCATTACCATCATTTATATGGTAGTCGGCAAAACCACGGCGATTTTTAAAGCGCTTCAGGTGGGGGATGCTTTCCAGGACGTGATTGGACCCTTAGGCAAGGCCACCCACATTGAAAAGCTTGGAAAGGTGGTTTGTGTTGGGGGTGGCACCGGAACCGCCGTGCTCCATCCCATCACCCGGGCCATGAAACAAGCCGGCAATCATGTGATAACAATTCTCGGCGCCCGGAGCAAAGACCTTTTAATCCTTGAAGACCTGATGCGAAAAGTGTCGGATGATTTTTATATCACGACCGACGACGGTTCCTATGGCCGGCACGGATTGGTCACCGAGGCCTTGAAGGATATCCTGGACAAAGAAGACATTAAGCAGGTGGTAGCCATCGGGCCGGTCCCGATGATGAAATTTGTCTCACTACTGACTAAAAAGTATGACGTTCCCACTCTCGTGAGTTTAAACCCCATCATGGTGGACGGGACCGGTATGTGCGGTTGTTGCCGGGTAACCGTCGACAATACCACTAAGTTCGCCTGCGTCGATGGTCCGGAATTTGATGGGCACAAGGTCGACTACGACGAATTGATGCTTCGGCTCCAGTCTTATATCGAAGAAGAAAAAAGGTCTTATGAGAATTATTGCAAATTGTCGGGATAA
>JAOZUU010000363.1:1772-3946 GCA_029938515.1 Desulfobacterales bacterium
TTTCAGGAGGAATTCATGACCGAAAAAAAGAAGAAAAAGGAAAAAACACCCAGGCAGCCCATGCCGGAGCAGGCACCCGATGTCAGGCGTCGAAATTTTGATGAAGTCCCTTTGGGTTTAACCGTGGAAATGGCCCAGGCCGAGGCGTCGCGATGCCTGCAATGCCGTAAACCCGGCTGTGTGGCGGGCTGCCCGGTGGAAATCGATATCCCCGGATTCATCAATCTGATCGGCGAAGGGGATTTTACGGGTGCTATCCGTAACTTGTGGGGTAAAAATGCCCTGCCCGCCGTGTGCGGCCGGGTTTGTCCCCAGGAAATCCAATGTGAAGGCGTATGCATCGTCGGCAAAAAGGGGGATCCGGTGGCCATCGGCAACCTGGAACGGTTCTGTGCTGATTACGAACGCGAATACGGCACCGGGGAACTCCCCCCAACGGCACCTTCCACCGGAAAAAAGGTGGCGGTGGTCGGTTCCGGGCCTTCCGGTCTGACCGTGGCCGGTGATCTGATTGCCAAGGGACACGACGTCACGGTGTTTGAAGCGTTCCATAAACCCGGCGGCGTCCTGATTTACGGCATTCCCGAGTTCCGACTGCCCAAGGCGATCGTCGCCCAGGAAGTCAATTTTCTCGAACGGCTTGGCGTCAAAGTTGAGTGCAACGCCGTGGTCGGGCGATCTGTTTCCGTGGATGAGCTATTCGAGGAAGGATACGACGCCGTCTATATCGGCGTAGGGGCCGGACTGCCACGTTTTATGAATATACCCGGTGAAAATCTCATCGGCATTTTATCGGCTAATGAATATTTAACCCGCGCCAACCTGATGAAGGCCTATAAGTTTCCCGAGGTCGACACGCCGATCCCCATAGGAAAAAACGTCGTGGTTTTAGGGGCCGGGAACGTGGCCATGGACTCGGCCCGCACGGCCATGCGGCTGGGCGCCGATAATGTCCGCATCGTCTATCGGCGCTCCCGGGAAGAGATGCCGGCCCGGACAGCGGAAATCCATCATGCCGGGGAAGAAGGGATCAAGTTCGAATTGCTTACAAATCCAATTAAATATTTCGGTAACGACAAGGGACGCTTAACCGGCATGACCTGTTTACGGATGGAGTTGGGTGAACCGGACGACTCCGGACGGCGGCGACCGATCCCCATCGAAGGGTCCGAGTTTGACGTCGAAACCGACTTGTGCATCGTGGCAGTAGGCTCGGGTGCCAATCCACTTCTGACCGAGTCGACGACTGATATTAAATTGAATCAATGGGGGTATATTAACGCCGATCCCGATACGGGTAAAACCACCAAAAAAGCCGTCTGGGCGGGGGGGGACATTGTTACCGGGGCCGCCACCGTGATCCTGGCCATGGGCGCCGGTCGGATGGCCGCCAATTCCATCCACGACTATCTTACCTGGGGGTGGTAGGCGATTGTCCCTCTTGGAGAATGGGAGCCTTTACCCTAAAGGGGTCGAAAATTGAAGAATATCGAATCACGCTGAAGACGTGATCTATGGACAAGAATGTCGAAGTGACCCCTTCGACATTCTGTCACGCCTGTGGCGTGATTTGATATCCAATATAAGGCGCCTCTACGTGATAGCGAATCGAATTCCTTCTCCGAAGCCATGTCAGCCCGCCAAGTTATCGACTTCAGTCGATAGTAATTAAACCCCGGATAAACGCATTCATGGCCGCCAAAACCGCTTTTTCCCGGTCTCGGTGGGGGGCATGGCCACAAGTGGACATCACCACTGTTTCAGTCCCTCCACCGACTTGTTGAGCAATCGCCTCAATTTGGGCCTGGGTGCCGTAATTATCGTCTTCACCCTGGATCGCCAGAACCGGTACTCGGATATCAGGCAGATAATCTTCGATATTCCAATGGATGAAATCCGGGTGCAGCCATACATCGTTCCATCCCCAGAAAGCGTTGTCGGTATTGACGCCGTGATATTTTCTCAGTCGTTTGCGAAGATCGCCGTTTAAAAAAGAGGTTTTCGCCTTGCGGATGGACTGGATAGTCAATTCTTCACAGAACACATGCGCAGCCTCGGTAATCACACCCCGCAGTCCCTTGGCAGGTTGGCCGCCGGCATAAATAAGTGCGATTGAGCCGCCATCCGAATGGCCGATCAGGATATAATCGTCGATCCGTGCTGTTTTCAGCACT
>JAOZUU010000364.1 GCA_029938515.1 Desulfobacterales bacterium
GGTTTCCAAGGCGATGGTGACCCTTGCGGTCGTTAGCCGCCATCTGTAAAGTAAGGAAAGGAATATCTTTAATGGCCAAATCAGCTCGATTGGGAACCCGCGCCGTCTGGGCAGGCGAAGAAGAATATTTGATGCAGGGGGCTACCCAGGTTCCCGTCGTTCACAGCGTTTCATTCGGTTACCGGGACATGGATGAATGGCTGCAGGTCGCGCTGGGGAAAAAAAACGGTCATATCTACAGCCGCAACACCAATCCGACCGTATCGGTATTTGAAGAGAAAGTTCGCGATTTGGAGAGTGCCGAAGCCGCCACCAGCGCGTCGACCGGCATGGGGATCATCAGCAGCACGCTCTTTGCCTTGCTGTCACCGGGTGACCGCATCGTATCGGTCAAGGACACCTATGGTGGCACCAATGTGATCTTTACCGAATTTTTACCACGATTTAAAATTGAAGTAACTTTATGTGACACAACAGATCACTCCCAGATTGAGTCGGAAGTGGCCAAAGGTTGTAAGGTATTGTATCTGGAAAGCCCCACCAATCCGACCATAAAAATTATCGATCTGGAGCGCTTGGCCAAGGCTGCGCACACAGTCGGCGCGATGGTTATTGTGGACAATACTTTTGCCACGCCGATTAATCAGACACCATTGGAATTGGATGCCGATTTGGTGTTGCACAGCGCCACCAAGTTCCTCGGAGGACATGCCGATGCACTCGGCGGGGTCATCTGCGGCCGAAAAGATTTAATCGGTCAGGTCTATCATTACCGTGAAATCAACGGCGCCACCCTGCACCCGATGGCCGCCTACCTGCTGCTGCGCGGCATGAAAACACTCCATCTGCGGATTCGCCAGCAAAATAAAAGCGCCTTACGGATCGCCCGGTTTTTGGAGAATCATCCGGCCATCGAACGTGTCTTTTATCCCGGTTTAAAATCCCATGAGGGGTACGAGATTGCCTGCCGGCAAATGCGGGGATTCGGTGGGGTCCTGAGTTTCATGTTAAAGGAAAACAGTTTTGAGGCAGTGCGCCGTTTTCTACCCCGTTTACGCTACTGCCATCCCGCCGCCAATCTCGGATCGGTGGAAACGATTGTGGGGCCGCCTGCTACCACGAGTCATGTGGAATGTACGGCCAAAGAACGGGCCGCCATGGGCATTCCGGAAAGCCTGGTGCGTTATTCAACAGGGATTGAAGATACCAGTGATCTGATTGCAGATATAGACCAGGCCTTAAAACCATTTGCATGACACTTGAGATACACAGGAAGCGAGACCCTTGAAAAACGTTAAATTTCGTTTAAAAAAAGGAGGGAAAAAATGGTCGATATCAGCAAAGAGGTCTTTGAGATCGCTAACAAGCCGGGTCGGATCGGCGTCCTTGCCACCGCCAGCAAGCAGGGAAATCCCAATGTAGCCTACTTCGGAAGTCCCCGGCTCATGGAAGATGGAACGATTCTCATGGGATTGGGGAATAACCGCACATTGAAGAACCTGGAAGAAAACCCGAAGGCGGTATTTTTTACCATCACTGAAGTCCCGGTAACATTCAATACACCCGGTTACCGGCTCTATCTTGAAGTCCGGGAGATCCAGAAAGAGGGACTGATTTTGGATGGTGTCAGGGAGAAAATCGCTGAACATGCAGGCGCAGAGGCGGCGAAAATGATCGTGGCGGGAGTCGTTTTTAATGTTACCAATATCCGCACACTGCTCGAAATGCGGTAAGCGTGTAGCCAAAATTTACCGGCCTCCGAGCCGATCATGAAACAAACGATCGAGGCATTGCGGGGAAACGGCATGCGTGATAACATTAAATAGAGAATTGACGGAGCGCCGGTGATATCGGTGCGGAAGATTACGCACCGGATGCCGGGCCGTCCAACAAGACGGTCTAAAATTTGATGACCTGAGTGCAATCTGGACAAGTTCCGTCGGCGATACAGGCCTGAATGGTGCCTATAAGTATAAGTGACCCTTATATTTCACACCAACATCCTTCGCATCCGCCTTGGTCTGTTTAGAAATAAACCCTTGTGCTTCACTGGAAGGAATATTTTAAAGGAGACTCACTATGCTGCAATTATCGACAATTGATCCCGTCAAATCAAAATTAACTGCTCTGGCCGTACCTGTGGCGGAAGATAAAAATCTCCACCGTGATCAAAAAATCAATGCTTTAGTAAAAAAAATTAAAAAATTTAAGGAATTCAAGGGCGCCAAAGACAACACGATCACCTACTATGAGCCCCAAGGTTTTAATTCTGAACGCGTTATTTTAATCGGGGTGGGAAAAGCCGACGAAATAGATCTTGATCGGCTGCGCGTCATGGCCGGGCAGATGGTGAAAAAGGCTATAGACCTGGATCTTGCTGAAATTGCCATTCTGGTTCCGTCCCTAAAAAATTTCAAGCTGGATCCGGAAGATACCATTACGGCCATCGGTGAGGGTGCCCGGCTGGCCAATCACCGGTTCGATAAATATAAGAAACCGGAACATCCCCCCTTAAAGCGAATTAAGCTGGTTCTCGATTCAACGGCAACCCGGTACCGATCCCTGACCGCCAGGGTCAATACCATCTGCGAAGGGACCCTCCAGGCCAGGAACTGGGTGAACACACCGGCCAATGATAAAACGCCGGCTGTTTTTGCCGGATCAATCAAAAAACTGGCCCAAAAAACGGGATTAGGAATCGATATACGGGATGAACGCTGGCTGAAAAAGGAAGGATTCAACACCATGCTGGCCGTGGCTCAGGGCAGTCAGAACCGGCCCCGTCTGGTGGTTCTAAGGCATCAGCCCAAAGGCGCCAAACAAACCGTGGCCCTGATCGGTAAAGGGGTCACTTTTGATGCCGGCGGGATCAATCTCAAGCCCACCGGCTCTATTGAAACCATGAAGTGCGACATGTCCGGCGCGGCCGCCGTGGCAGCGACACTAATCACCGCCGCCCGGTTAAAACTAAACACCAATCTGGTGGGGGTGATTCCCATCGTTGAGAATATGCCGTCGGGAACCGCCATCCGACCGGGAGACATTATCAAGAGCTGGGCCGGAAAGACCGTTGAAATCGGCAATACCGACGCCGAAGGCAGGTTGATATTAATCGATGCCATGGCGTGGGCCATCGACACCTTCGCCCCCAAAGTGACCATCGACATGGCAACGCTGACCGGGGCCTGCGTCGTGGCGCTGGGGGAAAAAATCGCCGGCGTTTTTTCTTCCGACAACCATTTGGCCGATGCCCTAATTCACGCAGGGGATTACACCCACGAGCGCTGCTGGCGAATGCCCCTGCCCGATGATTATAAAGAACAGCTCAAAAGCGAAGTGGCGGATACCGGAAATATTGGAACTACGAGATGGGGTGGCGCCATTACCGCGGCGTTATTCCTGTCGGAGTTTGCCAAAGGCACTCGCTGGGCGCATATCGACATCGCCGGACCGGCTTTTTTAAAGAAAGGGAATGCCTATGGCGAGGCCGGGGCCACGGGGTTCGGTGTGCGGCTTATTTATCGGTTGCTGGAAACGATGGCATCGTAAGAAGTCCCATCTACGGCACAGTATAGGCTTCCGTCGTCAGGCCCGATGCTTTAAGACTGGAGCCTATCGCCTAAAAATATCAACAGATTGTATAATTTCCGAGACGTAAAATTATAACCTCAGATTTACCCGGGCAATCACGGATAGGCCATCATTTAAGATGGATGTCAAGCAGGTAGGTATTCTCTTCCAGAAAAAATTGTTGTTCAACAATATAATTGTTATCAGGCAGCAAATCGATCACCACCCTTGTTTTCGCCTTGCCATCGCTATGAACACCAAGACGTATCGATCGGACAAAGCCGCTATAGACAGGTATTTCTTTTTGAAGGGCCGGGTCCGGATGAAGGCCGTAAAAATCACATGCTATTCTGGGGCGGTCCCCTTCCAGCACT
>JAOZUU010000365.1 GCA_029938515.1 Desulfobacterales bacterium
TTAATTATGCCAAGTGGCTTCATTATGGCTCAAGGTTTAGTTAAACCGCTATTTTTTCTCACCGGATCGGAATAACCTATCCGGGTCCTCCACCAGAGGTGGAGGGTTTAGATCAATACTAAAATCTTCGCCCCTGCCTGCCGAAGCTTCGGTGCAGGCAGGTAAAGGCGAGGGTTTTTCTCCCATTCCCCGAGTGGGACAATAATATCCGAGAGCCCATATTTTTTTTCACCAGTCGGCTTCAGTAGGGTTATTGAGAACAAAACTTACGCCGCACTTAACCCTTTTTTTAATCCGGAAGCATGGGTCATATTTGGTTTAAATGATTGGTACAAGGATGGATCCATGACAGCTTCATACCCGGACAGACGGGCGATAACGGAGTAATCGGAATCGATAAAGGTGAAATCGCCAATCATTTTGCGGGAAGTAACCTCACGAACTTGAAGTATCACCTTCAATCCCTCCGAGGGAAAACGTTGGGTAAACTGGCGATAGGAGGCCGTATAGCTGGGCAAGGATACCATGCCCTTTTGTTCATAGCACCAGACCGAAGCCATCTGGAAAGCCGAGTCCAGGGCCAGTGGGTCGGCTATCCAGTCGCTGCGCAATGGCTCGGTCACCCAGTGCTCGGGCTGGGGGGCCGAAATAATTTCGGCCACCATCCCCTTGTCCGTAAGCCCCTGGATATTTTTAAGCCCACGAAGATGTTCACCATGGAATAGGATCGTTTCGTAGACATCATCGATGCTGAGAGAGTAGGGGATGGCAGTCAATTCCGATGGGGGCATAAACACCGGCGCCTGGTTCAAAGATTCCACCAGGATTGCCGTTCCCCGGGAATGAACCACGTCCACCCCGTCTTTCATTCCGTCGCGCAGCTCCACCGGCACTTCAAATTGATTTTCCTTGCGGCGCGCTTTGCCGGCCATCAGGCGAATGGTTTTCGATCCCCCATCCATGCGGATCCCTTTGAGCAGTCGCATGTCATCAATACCGTGCAGGATCAAACCGGGATTTTCATGGAGGGCACCGTGGGCAAACCATTCGGTCATCAAAGCAAAAGGGACCACCGGGCGGCCGTCCAATACATGTGAATTAAGGATCGGGTAACGGTGAAGGTCGACTTCCCGCCTGAAAGCCAGATTTAGATCTTCCGGCGGATCGACCGTTTTTTCCACGGATGGCTGAGGTGCCGCGGCGACATTCTCGTTCATGGTGACCTGGTTGCCGATGACGACTTCCACCGGACCATCCGTCCCGCTTCCCATCTCCCTTACGAGGCAGTCGGCCCCGATTTGAGCAGGGATCAATCCAATACCGCGCTGTTCGAATACGCGTTTTAATGCCGGCGTGACCATGCCGCCTTCCCACGGTCCCCAGTTAATTGATGCCACCTTACAATCGGGGCGACCAATGGATTCGGCCTGGGCGATTTTATTGAGGACCTCATTGGCCATGGCGTAGTCGGCCTGGCCGCCGTTGCCGAAACGGGCGCTCACCGAGGAGAAAAGAATCAGGTATCTCAATAGATCTTTGCGGGTGGCGTGAAGAAGGTTGCGAATCCCTTTTACCTTGGTGTCGAATACCTGGTCGAAGGCTTCGATTCGTTTATCGACGATGAGACGGTCTTGAAGGATCCCGGCGCCGTGAATCAAGGCCGCGACCGGACCCATATCCAATCTGATCTGTTCAAGCGTGCGGTTGACTTTATCGGCGCTGGTCACATCCACCGGATAATAGGCGGCCTTCACACCGATACTTTTTATTGCATCAAGGGTCTGATTGATTTCGTGATTGGCCGTATGCCGGCGAAACGCCTCTTCCAGCTCAGCGGGGGAGGAAGGCCGATGGTTGAATTCATTGGACAGGATCGCTTTCTTGACAGCGGCGGCATCGGTCATATCACCTATCCAATCCGGCGCCGGCGCTGGTTGGGGGGAACGACCCAAAAGAGCGAAGGCGGCCCCGGTTTGCCGGGCCAGGGCGATAACGGCTGCGGCGGTTATTCCGCGTGCACCCCCACTGACCACGACCACATCCTCTGGGGATAATTTTGGCGGATTATCCGGAAATTCGGCATTTGCCAGGGAAAGAAGATAATGTTCATTGGCTGCGAGATCCGGGTGGAGACCGATTTCAAGGGGCGCCTTGGGATCGGGGTTCATCAATACGGCAACAATGGCCCGGGCGATGGTGGGATGATCATCCCAGGCCGGTGCCACGTCAATAGCGCGACAATGAATACCGGGCCATTCAATGGCTGCTGTTTTAATCAGGCCGGGCAGGGCGCCCTGCAGCGGCTCGGCCACCCCCTTACCAGAAAATCCGAAGGCCCCGTCCATGCGGGTGATGGCGGCAAAAACCTGGTGGGTGTCTGATGTGGCATCCAAAAAATGTTTTCCCGCGGATTTGGCCAGCAGAAAAATCCGTCGGATTGTCTCGAAGTCAATCTGCCTGTCAGGGGGTAATACCGGAATAAATCCACCGATGGGACCCTGTATCTGTTTTAAAGCGTCCGGGTCGACTGGGATAACGGTTGCGGGAATTCCCTGGTCGGAAAGGGCCGCAGCGATGGCATTGGACAAGCCGGTGCCGTCCTCGGTGATGACGATGGTCGCATCATTCTTAACCCTTGGTGATGGAGGCGCCGAAGACTTGGCGATTTGAACGGTGACAATCCGGCGTTTAATCCCGGTGTCGTCAAAATTGACTGTCGGCCGGTTCCAATCCGGCCCTGGAACCGGTTTATCCTGTTTTTCATGGATCTTTCCAGAGGTCAGATGGTGAACAATTTGACCGAGGGTTTTCAATTCGCCCATGTCCTCGGGGGATACGGATGGCAAATCCGGCATTCTTTCTTCCATGGTGGAAAGGATCTCCACCCGCTTGATGGAATCGATTCCCAGATCGGCCTCGATGTTCATGTCGAGCTTGAGCATCTCCACCGGGTAACCGGTCAATTCACTGATCACGTCCAGAAGCGTGGATTCCACATCGGTCTCATGGGGCACCGGTAAAGGAGATCCGGTGTTCATCTCAATAGTTGGATTATTCTTATGATTTGATTTGGCCTGATTTGATTTTACCGGCGATGGCCGGGATTTGTCCTTACTTAGATAGCCTGCGATCTGACCGAGGGTTTTCAATTCGCCCATATCCTCGGGGGATATAGAGGGCAGATCCGGCATCCGCTCTTCCATGGTGGAGAAAATCTCCACCCGCTTGATGGAGTCGATCCCCAGATCAGCCTCGATGTTCATGTCGAGGTTCAGCATCTCGGTCGGGTATCCGGTTAGCTCACTGATCACCTCAAAAAGTGTGTCGACAACGGAATTCGAATCCGCAATTGCAGGCGGGTTTGCCCCAGCAGGAGCGGATGTTTGAAAATCTGTAAATTCATTCGGGAGTACATCTGCTTCGATCGGGAAAATTTCGGTTTCCGATAACGATTCGGGATCACTTCCAGGGCCAGATGATGTCATTTTCCACAAATCATCCCGGTCACTTGTTTCCGGTGCGGAATCGATTATCCCGGTCGTTTGAGCCATATCCCGGGTGCGGGACATCAAGGATTGAAGCACCCGACTGGCTTCGGCCTGGGTTTTTAGAAACAGCTCATGGGCACTGGCGGTGCGGGCCTGAATTTCCCGCATCGATTTTAATCCTTCGCAAACAATGTTCAGGGTATTCGTGACCGTTTCATTGGGTGATCCTTGGTCTGGCTGCTGTTTCTTCATGGGAGCAATGGTGCCGGTTGGCTTTTTGTTCATATTTGTATCCGTGTCATCTTTTCTCAAGGGAGGGTTGCGAGTGTAGGGTTTGTGTTCATTCATAGTGTCGGCGGATGGCAAACGCTTTTTTTTCGTATAGTCTTTCCCGGATTGCGGATTTCCATAATTCGCTCCGCCAATGGAGACGCGCATGATCGGCTTTCGCCGGT
>JAOZUU010000016.1 GCA_029938515.1 Desulfobacterales bacterium
GTCCCTTCAACAAAGGCACGCTGCGCTATGAAATCGACACCGATGCTGTTTGGAGAGAGGATAGCAATTTTAGCAACGGCTGGAGTCTTCAATATCATACCGTCCGTTACACCAGCTGGGAAGAAAGCAAGGCACCGGGGCTTGTCAAATGGATTGGCAGACATTTTCCAACCCTTGGCGATGATAACTCCATCGTTCGCAATGGTCATGGTATTGGACAAAATATATTTACACCCGGAGACCTCAAGGCTGAAATTCCGCAAGAAGGTGACCTGCCCTATGCCGGCACATTGACCTATACGATGAGTTGGCAGAGCTTTAACCGGCGAACAGCCCGAATTTTCCAGACAACCGCCGGCATACTGGGCCCGGAAGCCCTCGCGGAAGAATTCCAGAAGTTTGTACACAATGATTTGGGCCTAGCAACTGATCCAAAAGGATGGGACACGCAAAGAGATACCGAACCCATTCTTAATATCGGTTATCAGTATCTGTTCCGTCTGGCTCATCTGGGTGAGTACACCAACGCCTGGAGCGGACAGTTAACCCTGGCTCCAAGTGCCTCTTTGGGGAATATCGCGAGCGCCGTGGAATTGGGTTTGGGGTTTCGATTTGGATGGAATATGTTGGAAGGTTTTAATGCATTCCCAGCGCCGCCGGGAAGTGGGTTTTTCCAGGCTGCCTACCTTCCCAAGCCATCATTTGCATCCCCACATAGTGCAGAAGTAGTTTTGGGGGTCCACGGAACGGGATTGATTTATTCGGTCTTGTATGACGGCAGTAGTATCACGAGCGATGACAGAGATGTTGAGAGGGAGAATTTTATCGCTTTCGGATTAATCGGTTTCAATTATCATTATCATAAACTTCTTTCTGTTCGCGTTTATTTCCAGGTATCCACGGATATATTAAAAAGGGGTTCTATTCCGGAGCCGACTCCAGGTAGAGATAAAACCCAAGCCGATCTTTCGTATGGTGCCATGATTATCGACTTTTATTTTTTTTAAATCATTTATCCACAAACATTTCAATTTTATACGGAGGATTTCATGTCCTTTCTACTTAAAATAGCCGTTATTTTCTTTGTTGCAGCGTTCTCCCTTCTTATTGGCGGATGGGTTGCAGCTCGTATCATAAAAATGGATAACAGCAACAATTTAATCGATTGGTAATGGTATCTTGCCGTGTTTTAAGGGTTTTTTGGGAGCAGTTGGATATTTTAAACCCAAATGTTGAGTTGGTGGTGATCGATGAAATCGAAAAATGATCCTAACCAGCGAAGCTTACGATAGGTGGTGTTGATTTTTAGAAATTATGGAGAATCCCATTTATTGTGGTTCGCCTATATTCAAAAAATTACAGATAGGTTTAAACGATAGCCCGAAAATAGATCCTATAAAACCGTTTACTTGCTTGCCAGTCTCTGGATCGAAAGCTAAGTCTATGCGTCACTATATGATGTGGTCGGGCTGAATTTCGGGTAAGCGGTGATTACACATCAGTCAATGAATATATCTGATAATTCATACGGGTCGTGATGTATTGAGACAATCTTGCCCCAATCACGTTAAAAATCTTATCCGAAATACGATTTTTCAGCAAGGCTAAAATGTGGTGATATCCTCAAATCCTGGGAAAGCTGGTAACTGGTGATAATGATACCCTATCAACGCTCAGTCACACCAGGTGTCGTTAAAAAACCCACCAATGCCCCTGTTACTTGGTGTGCCCATCGGCCGCAGGACAACCAGGATTTTTTTAAACCAAGCACGCCGCCACTTCCTTTGAGTCCGCTCCCCTTCATGGTCATTTTATAAACCCTCGGTTGGCCCGTTGCCCTGATTTGCCATATCAAGGTATCTATGCCGCATCGCCCAATATTTATTACGTAATAAACATACCAATAAAATACCCGAAAAAATCTATTGACAAGGTTTTACAGCCTTGTTACCATAAATTGTCTATTCGAGTGTTGAGACATATCTGTATTGCTATAATCGAGCTGAGTGGAGTTTTTGTGTGTAACCATCGCTCGGAAAGCATGCCCTTCCCAGCGGTGACATAATCGTTCCAGGTTGTCATCGGTTCGAAACATTTGGAAAAGGAGGTACGCCCGTGTCTCCACCGTTTAATGAGCCAAATAGAGCACCCCCCACAAATTTTTTCTCCCAGGCAAAAACAGAAAGTGAGAAAAGCTTTTTCGAAATAATAGAGAGCATTGAGGACGGCTATTTTGAAGTGGACCTTGCCGGTAATCTTACCGCTTTCAACAGGCCGCTTTGTGAAACGCTTGGATATCGGAGAAGTGAACTGATCGGCATGAACAATCGCGAATTTATGGATCCCTCCAATGCCAAATTGGTTTACCAGACTTTTAATCAAGTCTATTGGACGGGTGTATCGGCTAAAGCCCTTGATTGGGAACTAATTGGAAAAGATGGTCGCAAACACTATGTGGAATCGTCTATTTCGCTGAAACGAGATGGGGGTGGGAGTCCGATTGGATTTTTTGGTATTGCCCGGGATGTTACCGGAAAAAAATTAGCCGCCAGGGCCCTCAAGGAAAGCAAGGAGCGGTATCGCTCTTTTTTGGAATCTTCTCCTGACCCGATTGTGATTTATGACAATCAAGGTAAAGCGACCTATATCAATTTGGTATTTGAAAAAACATTTGGGTGGTCTCGTGATGAACTGCTCGGAGGGCAGATCGATTTCGTTCCTCAGGATCAACGGCCCAGGACCCTACAGGCAATCGGCAGAGTAAGAAAAGGCGAGAGCGTCCATCTATTTGAAACAAAACGATTCACCCAAGACGGGAATCTGCTCGATGTTCAGCTCAGCGCATCCGTCCATCGTGATTCAGAGGGAAACCCTGACGGTATTATAGTGATTTTGCGTGATATCAGCAAACTGAAAATTGCTCAACGGGCGTTGCGCGACAGCGAGGATAGATTTGGTATTTTAGTGGAAGAGTCCCCTTACGGAATTGCCATTGTCGAAAAATCAGGCAAATACAAATATCTTAACCCGAAATTCATCGAGATGTTTGGATATAACCTTGGGGACATCCCCAACGGGCGAACGTGGTTCCGGAAGGCCTATCCGGATTCCGCATACAGACGGCAGGTTATTGCCACATGGATTGCGGAACATGAAAAGTTTGTTCCCGGAGAATCAAAAATTTATAAAAATGCAGTTACGTGCAAAGACGGCACTATAAAAACGATTTTATTCAAACCGGTTACAATAGAAAATGGAGAGGTATTCATCAGCTATGAAGACGTCACCGTACATGAACGGTTTGAAAGAGAGCTTAAGAAAGCGCACAACGAAATGGTTAGCGCTTATGAAGAGCTTAACATGTTACACTTGGCTCGCGAACGGGTCATCAATCACCTCTCGCACGAATTAAAGACTCCCATTGCCCTGCTCTCCGGATTTTTTCGGCTTTTAAACAGAGAAATAGATAAAAAAGATATCCGCGGTCTGGAAGCTATGATGGGCCGAGGGGAACGCGCCTTACAGCGTTTGAAAAAAATCCAGGAAGAGACCGAGGATATCTTTTACGTCAGACAAAACGGGGGAAACCATCAAGCCGGTGATCTTGTGGACGACTTATTGGGTATTCGAGAAGAATTTATGGAATGCGAGCAACCCCCCGCCAAGTTTTATGACCTTATAATTGACAAACTCGTCTCGATGTATGGATACGATGAGGGCAAAAATGAAGATATTCAACTCGATGCTTTTTTAAACGACATTTGCGAAGAAGCACTGCAATCCGTCCGAACAAGGCACATGGAAATTATCAGGGATTTACCAACCGGTCTTAAAACCTTTTCCAATAAGAGAGTGCTTAAGAAAATCTGCCGTGGTCTGTTGCGTAACGCCATTGAAAACACTCCGGATGAAGGCCAAATCGAAGTTTTCATTAGAAAACAAAATGATAGCGTTCAAATCTTCTTTCGAGACTTTGGGACAGGTATTTTGCCGGACTGTCAGAGATATATTTTCTATGGATTTTACCCCACCCAGGCGGGCGGTCAATATTCTTCCAAAGAACCTTACGAATTTGGGGCGGGAGGGTCCGGGGCTGATCTGTTAAGAACAAAAATATTCTCCGAACGATATGGGTTTACAGTAGATTTTGAGAGTACCCGTTGCAAATACATATCTAAAGAGGAAAATGTCTGTCCCGGTAAAATTTCGAATTGTAGATATGTTGATGACAAAAGGAATTGTTATTCCTCAGGGGGCAGCACATTCGTTCTTGGGTTGCCCATGGCAGACGATTAGGCCAGCATGGAAGCGGGAGATAGTTTTCGGAACTCAAGCCCTATTTTTGATGAAAAGTTTGGAGAGCGCTGGCAGGAAAAAGAAAAGGATTTAGGCCACGCTTTACAAAGATCTTTTAAATTTTCATGAGAAGAACTTGAGGAGATATCCATTTCCGAAAAGAAAACACATTATCGCCAAACAGGGAGGAATTGAAAATGAAAATCGATCCACCCATCTGGGAAACCCCTTTCTGGCCTGAAGGTGTGGCACACACTGTTACTGATTATAAATTTCCTTTATTTAAGCTTCTTGATGACTCTGCAAAAGATTATCCTGACAATGTTTTTACTATTTTCAATGGTGCCACCAGAACCTATGCCCAGGTCAAAGAAGCAGCTGATAAAATTGCAAATTTTCTGGCAGACAAAGGCATTGGGAAGGATGATAAAATTGCCATATTTCTTCCCAACCTGCCCCAGTTCCCGGAAATATTGTTTGGAATTTTAAAAGCAGGTGCTGTGGCTGTTACATGCAATCCAGTCTATACAGCTTCTGAACTGCAGTTTCAGCTTAAAAATTCAGAATCAAAAATGGTTTTTTGCATGGATCATCCCCAATTTTATCCCAATACCGTAAAAGCCATAGAGGGTACAAATGTTGATACAGTGATTGTTTGTAATATCAAAGCTTATCTACCCACAATTAAGGCGTTTCTGGGCGGGCTTCTTGGAAAAATTCCCAAGGCTGACAGACATGAACCAGGTCACATTATGTATGATGATATTCTGGCAAAGGCATCACCTGACCCACCGTCTGTGACCATTGATCCTGAACAGGACACGGCACTTATGCTCTATACGGGCGGCACAACAGGTGTTCCAAAAGGCGCAGAACTATCCCATACAAATTTCACATATGACCTAATGGCCTTAAATGAATGGTGCCGGTTTGTCCACGGAGAAGGTAAGCCTCCTGAAAAAATGTATTCAGGAGGTTTTCATTCAATTTTGGGTGTGCTTCCCTGGTATCATTGTTTTGGTCTTACTGCCGCTCTTTTAATGGCATGTACTGGTGGCAGTAAACTTATCTGTATTCCTGATCCCAGAGCTGGCAATCCGCCATTTACAGAAGTACTTAAGGCAGTGCAGAAGTACCGCCCCACATTTATGTCAGCAGTCCCAACCATATTTGTTGCTTTTGCCAACCATGCGCTTTTAGATCAATATGACCTATCTTCTTTCATGGGATGTTTTTCAGGTGGAGCACCTTTACCACCCGAAGTTTGCAAACAGTTTGAAGCAAAAACAGGCTCCATTATTTTTGAAGCTTGGGGACTTACTGAAACAGCACCTGCCCTCACTGTCAATCCAACATTTAAAGAAACCCGAAAAATTGGCTCTGTTGGCTTCCCCCTGCCAGATACAGATATAAAAATAATGGCTATTGAAGACTCAACCAAGGAAATGCCCCAGGGAGAGGATGGCGAAATAGTTGCCTGCGGCCCCCAGGTTATGAAAGGCTATTGGAAAAGACAAGATGCCAATGATGAGGTTTTTGTCCAACTTGATGGGAATCGGTATTTTTTAACCGGTGATATTGGAAATATTGATGAAAACGGATATATTACCATTACTGACCGTAAGAAGGATATGATCATTGTAAGTGGATTCAATGTTTATCCAAGAGAGATTGAAGATATCCTTTATACACATCCTGCAGTGGAGCTTGCAGCTGTGATTGGGATTCCAGACGAAAAAAGCGGTGAAAAGGTCAAAGCGTTTATCCAACTTAAAAAGGGGGAAAACACAACAATCCAGGAAATTAATGATTTCTGCAAAGAAAATATGACCGGATACAAACGCCCCAAGATGGTTGAATTCAGGGATGAAATTCCAGTATCCAACGTAGGCAAAGTGTTGAGACGTGTTCTGCGAGATGCGGAGAAAAATGCCTGATCATAGAATGTTTTGGGTAAATATCACTATTCGTTTTCCGGGCAATATTATCAGCCAGCTCGTTCGGATCAACAAGTTTACGGTGTCCCATTCCGTGGCCTAACGTTGAAAAGTTTCTTTCATTGCAAAGGTACAAATAAGTGCAATGACAGAAGAGATAAACAGAACCAGCAGCAAAGTTGAATAACCCTCGACGGAATAGCCATTGTTACCTGCCTGCGGATATGCGTCAAGGATTCGTCCAAGGAGTGGCATGTAAACCGCACCGCCGAGAAAGGGGAACAGGTTGACCGTTCCCACGGATGTGCCGGCAATTTCCACGGGAAACAACTCTTTGGTGGTCGTGAACCCGATGACAACGATGGAGGAAGAGCAGATGGAAAAAATAAAAAAAATGGCCATCAACATCGGTTTCGAAAATCCGTCGGGAGATAGATAAAGCATCAATAGTAAAATCGACAGGATCAGCATACAGATGGTAAACGGTTTTTTACGGCTTTTCAGCAATTTGTCGGACACCAGACCGAGCAGCGGGCTTCCAATAATCATTCCCCAGGCGATCATGCTGAGCACCGTGCCGGCTTCGGCGCGGGACATGCCGTAAACATGCATTAAATAAGGTCCGCCCCAAAGACCGCCAAAACCAAAAAATATTCCACAGTCAAGGAAGAACCATACGGCCACCGGCCAGAAATATTTTTCTGAAACGACCCGTCGTGCCCCTTCCATCAAAGGAATGTCTTCGGGACGCTTGCCGTCGTTGTTTTCCGACTGTTCGATTTCGGCAATGGCCGGCCAGCCCTTGTCGCGAGGTTTATCGCGAACGATCAGCCAGACGAGGATGACAATGACGAAAGTGCATATTCCGATGAGTTTAAAAGAGAATCGCCAACCGAATGAAACGGTCATCAGGGCTAAAGCCCAGGTGCCGGCAAGAACGCCGATGCCGCCGACGGCATTTAAAATGCCCGCCATGAGGGCGAATTCATGCTTGCGAAACCATTGGGAAAGGATTTTCATGGTCGGGATGAACACCATGGAAACGCCGAAGCCGACGAGAACTCGGCCCGCAAAGGCGATCTGGATATTCGGTGAAAATCCGAACAGGATGCTGCCGGCGGCGGCAATTAAAAGAAAGGCAGTCACCGTTCGCCGGGGTCCGATGGAGTCGGAAAGCAGCCCCGCCGGAAACTGCATCAAGGCATAGCAGTAAAAATATGCAGAGCCGAGCAGTCCGATCACACTGGCCGAGGTATTGAAGTCTTTCACCAGGTCGTCGGCCACAACGGACAGGGAAAGACGGTGAAAATAGACAAAGAAATAGGCCAGAGAGAGCACCCCGAAAATTGCCCATCTGAATCGCAGGACGTTTTTGACATGCTTGTCGGTGTTTGCAATCATTTTTCTGAATCCATGATGGAAAATATTATGATTTAATCAATATCTGCAAAAGGTCATTAAAACAATGCCAAATTCATTTGACGAATTAGATGATGTGTTAGTACATAGGTAAAAAGATAATCGAATCGGTGAAATCTATTATTTGAGGGCATTATGGGAAAAGGCTACACGGGAAAAATTTTAACCGTTGATTTAACTCATCGAGATATCCGGGAAGAGATCATTCCGGATGATGTATACGAACGATATCTCTCCGGTGTAGGCCTGGGTGCCTGGTGGCTGTACAACCGGATAGAGCCAGGTGCGAATCCGCTGGGACCGGACAATGTGTTGGGATTCGTTTCCGGCTTGTTGACGGGTACAGGGGCCCTCTTTACCGGTCGCTGGATGGTGGTCGGCAAATCCCCTTTAACGGGTGGATGGGGGGAAGCCAATTGCGGGGGGTATTTTTCACCGGCTATCAAACGGTGCGGATACGACGGTATTTTCTTTTCGGGTGTCAGTGATAAACCGGTTTATCTTTCAGTTAACCCAGACGGCGCCGGGTTGCATGATGCCAGTCACCTGTGGGGAAAAGATACGGTCGAAACTGAAAAGATCCTGATCCGGTCGGCAACGGGAAAGAAAAAGCCCCGCGTGGCTTGCATCGGACCGGCGGGGGAACGCCGGTCTTTGATTGCGGGTATCGCCCACGACCGAGGTCGAATGGCGGCCCGGGCCGGCTTGGGGGCGGTAATGGGTGCCAAAAAGCTCAAGGCGGTGGTCCTGGCCGGATCAGAGCGGATCAACCCCCATAACCGAACCGCCATCCGGACCTTAAACGGTAAATGCAAGAAGTTTGTTCAGTTCCAGCCGCCTTTTGTTACGGGTCCGCTCACGGCTTACGTGGGCGCTCTTATGCGCTGGCTGCCCACCCAGATGGCCATGGATGGCATGCTTTACAAGATCATGCTCAGGAAATGGGGTACGGTAAGCATGAATCAAATGTCGGTTGAGATGGGTGACGCGCCGGTTAAAAACTGGATTGGCAGCAACAAAGATTTTGGACCACGAAAATCGCGACCGGTCAATCCGGATGTGTTCACCGACCGCGAGCTTACCAAATATCATTGTTTCGCCTGTCCGCTGGGTTGCGGGGGCATCTGCAAGGGGACTGGGAAACATGAGAAAACCCACAAACCCGAGTACGAGACAGTCCTGTCTTTGGGAGGCTTATGTCTGAACGAGGACCCTGACAGCATCTTCTACATGAACGAACTGCTTAACCGGGCCGGCATGGATACCATTTCCGCCGGCGGGGCGATCGCCTTTGCCATTGAATGCTACGAGAACGGGGTCATTAACCAGGATGATACCGACGGACTGGTGCTGACCTGGGGAAATACGGACGCTATTGTGGCTCTCTTGCGCATGATGATCCGCCGGGAAGGGATTGGCGACCTGCTGGCCGACGGCGTGCGGGTAGCGGCCGAAAAAATTGGGGGTGAGGCCGGTAAATACGCCATCCATGCCGGTGGGCAAATGTTACCCATGCATGATGGCCGCAATGACCCGGGATTCGCTCTCCACTACAGCGTCGAGCCTGCTCCGGGCAAGCACACCACCGGATCCCAGATGTATTACGAGATGTTTCGGCTCTGGAAAAAGGTCAAAGACCTTCCGACCCCTTTTCCGATATATTTAAAATGGGCTAAATACCGGACCGATATAAGAAAAGTACGGATGGCAGCGGCTTGCAGCAAGTACATGGCCGTTGTTAACGGCGCCGGTGGGTGTCTTTTCGGTGCTTTTCTCGGTGCCGACCGGTTGCCGATTTTTGAATATCTTAACTCGGCCACCGGCTGGGATAACCGTCCGGAAGCGTATATGGAGATCGGCGAACGGATCCAGACTTTGCGACAATTGTTCAATATCAAGCAAGGCATTGAACCGAAAAATAATATGGCATCCCCCCGGGTCTTGGGCCGCCCGACCCTTTCTGCTGGTGCCAACAAAGGCCGTACCCTGGATATGGAAAAAATGATGGCTGATTACTGGTCTCAATTCGGATGGGATGCCACCTCGGGTGAACCATTGCCGAAAACCCTGGATCGGCTCGGGATCGGGATCAATTTGGAATCGAAAGGTGAATAATCCATGCATTTGTTACCAAAAAAGAAAAAGAAGCCTTCCCGGGAACCCTATCGGGAGATCTCTCCGGGATCTAAGCCGGTTAAGTGGATATATTTATCGATCATGCTTTGGTTCATGGGCCGAGCTATCCAGGCGGCGGCCCGGGTCGATAAGACCGTAAAAGCAGAATTTGACGCCTTGCCCGAGGGATTTGCTTTCTCGCTGGGCGTATTTCCAGACGGACCCTATATGGTCTTGGGTAAGAATATTCACGGACAAGTGAAGTCGTTGGGTCGACGGGGGCAGGAGCAAGCGCTGGACGTCCGTATTACCATTAAAAATATCGAGGCGGCCATACTCCTTTTTACTTTTCAGGAAAGCACTGCCATTTCCACTAGCCGGGATCGACTGATTGTCGACGGCGACCTGTCTCAGGCCTGCGCCGTGATTCGGATTCTCGATATCGTTGAGGTCTATCTGTTGCCGAAAATAATTGCCCGGTTGGCCGTTAAGCGGTACCCCACCTGGCCGATGACTCAGAAAATGATCGGCCGGATACGGATCTATTTCAGAGCCGTGCTTGGATATTAATCTTTGGAGATTGGCATGGATACAAAGGAAATAAATATCATTCAACACCGACAACCGGGTATTGTTGAAAGCTTGCCGTATAATTACGAATTCTACAATCCGGTAAAAATTTGCAGCGGTAAAAAGGCAATGGCGCACATCCCCTTCGAACTTGCCGCCATAAATGCAGTCCGACCACTGGTTTTAGCTAGTGACAGTCCGATCGGCAGGCGCGCTATTAAGCTTCTGACGAATGCATTTAAAGAATCAGAAATGTCCTTTTATGTTTGTGACGATGTGCCAGATAATGCTGATGCCGAGACAGTGCGGCGTTTGACCACACTCTACCTGGAAAAGAATCACGATGCGATTATTGTCGCTGGCGACGGTGCTGCCGTGGACATTGCCAAGGTTATCCGTCTTATGGTTGCGGAAAAAACCGATGATCTGGAACAGTTTGAAGGTGAAATCAAACTATCCCATGCACCTGCGCCACTGATCACACTACAGACTTTCGATGGGTCAGGCCTTGAGGCATCAGGCTGGGCCACTGTTTGCAATCAGACCTTTTTCTCCGCCCAGCTGGCACCACAAATATGTATCATCGATCCGCGCATGATTATCCCGATGGACATAAAAACAACTTGGGCCCGCGCCATGGTTTCCCTGACCCAGGCGGTTGAGGTTTACATGGCCGCAGACCGAAACCCGGTAGCTATTAATTATGCTTCCACTGCAATTCAATCCATCCGGAAAAATTTAGCCCCGGTATTTTCAAATTGGGTTTCTAATAAAAAGCGACTGGCCTTGATAAATGCTTATACGGCCGCCGCTTGCGCGTTTTCCAACAATCAGCCGGGGCCCGGCTTTTTACTTGGAAAGGCCATGGCGCAAATGGGAAACCTTAATCTCGGGACGGCCATGGGTATTATTTTACCGTATGTCATGACACAATACATGCGAAAAACCAATTGCGACCTGGCTGACCTGTTACGGCCGCTATCTTCCGACGATGATTATGCCGGAACCACCAGTTCACTGAGGGGGAAAAAAGCGATTCGATGCCTGTATGACCTTCAATGGACATGGCACCAGGCGGGTCGGAGAAAAATTCCGCTTACACTTAAAGATGCGGCGGTAGGCCGCTACCTGTTTCCTGATATCATTGAAACGGCTCTGAAAAATGGGCTGCCTGTATTTGATGAGACCGATTGTGAAACAGTGCTGGAACATGCCTGGGAAGCTAAACCTCTAAATGTGACTTCGTAAAGGATAAATTAAGATGCATCTACCTGGATATTACGAGTTCGACTGCCGGGTTAAAATCGTCTCCGGGCGTCAGGCCCTGGAAAAAATCCCCGATTTGCTTTATGCCCTGCATGCCAAAGCGCCTCTAATCGTTACCGACCAGGGCGTTGCCGGTGCGGGACTTCTCGATACGGTAATCGAAGTCCTTGGCAAAAATATCGTCATTGGTTCCGTTGTGGATGATATTCCACCTGACGCGCCCTTACCCGTCGTGGAGAAAACAGCTAAGATTTACAGGGAGAAGGGGTGTGATGCTCTCATTGCGGTCGGCGGGGGCTCAGTCATTGACACAGCTAAAGCAGTCAATATTCTTGTCTCCGAGGAAAGCGATAACCTGAAACAGTTTAGTGGTGCCGGAGCATTGAATCGCCCCCTTAACCCCCTGATCGCAATCCCAACCACGGCAGGTACCGGGTCCGAGGTCACCTTGGTAGCAGTGGTTAAGGACCCTGAAAACCACATTAAAATTCCTTTTGTATCTCCATTTTTACAACCGGATATTGCTATCATCGATCCGCGCATGACCCTGACACTTCCGGCATGGGTCACGGCGGCCACCGCCATGGACGCCCTAACTCATGCCGTGGAAGCCTACACCTGTTTGGCTAGAAATCCGATAAGCGACGCTCATGCGTTGGCTGCTATCGATTTGATTCACCATCATCTACTTCAAGTCATAAGGCACCCCGGTGATGAAATCGGCCGTTTGGCCCTTGCCAATGCCGCTACTCTGGCCGGTATGGCGTTTTCAAATGCCATGGTGGGGATGGTTCATTCGCTCGGCCACTCGGTAGGTGGGGTATGCGGTGCGGCACACGGCGCCTGCATGGCTATCCTGCTTCCCTATAGCCTGGCATATAACCAGCACAAAAACGGCCACCTCATCGCTGAATTGTTGCTCCCCCTGGCGGGCGAGGATATTTTTATTGGCACACCAAAACATCAACGCACCCAGGCTGTTATCGAAAATATCAATATTTTAAACGAGAACCTGCACGATCTCACCAATGGCCGTCATGCCCGTTATCTTAAAGAGATATTCGATGCCGATGGAAATCGTCTGGTGCCAAAGGAAAAACTCCCTGAGATCGCCCGGGTATCTTTGGGAGATGCCAGTCGGCACTATAATCCGGAAGAATTTGACGAATTAGACGCTATGCGGGTGCTTGAAGCCGCCTGGGAGGGTGCAGCGCCGGATTCTTGTTCGCTCCTTGCCTGACGAGAGTCTCGTTGTTACTCTAATTCGTAAATACAGTGACGTATGTACCCAGTTGATCAACCGATGCATACGTCACTGTGATTAAGAGCACATGTACTTAGGACAGTGGAAAGAATAAAGTCCACAATCTTGTTTGTCTTTGGGCTACTTTGAGAGGTGATGGGATAACGGAATTCGAACGGCTTTCCAATATTTTTTCGACCAATAGGGATCTTCCAGACTCGATAACATCACGCCTTTTTTCGTGGAGACATGAATGAAGCGACTGTCTTCGACGTATATCCCCACATGTCTGTCAAACCATCCTGTTTTAAAAAATACGAGATCGCCCGGTTGAAGCTGTTTCCGGGATACTTTTCGTCCCAATTTTGATTGGCCTCGGGTGGTTCTGGGCAGCTCCATGTTGAAATGATGGCGATAGGTAAGATAAACAAAACCGGAACAGTCGATCCCTGATTTTGAAAGCCCGCCGGCTTGATAACGTACCCCCTGCCAGTCCCTGAGCTGTGCAACCAGGATCGATTTAACCGATTCATCGCTTTCCAAAGCGGCCTGTTTCCCCGATTCGGGCAAAACGGCCATACATCCGGCCAGCAGAAAGATAACCGCACCCATCGTGACCCGGTTGGTTTTAATGTTGTACTTCGTATGGGTCAAACGTGTCAGGACTTTGGGTAATTGGGACATTAAGATTTCCGGTTTCGATGAAATGCACGACCGCATCGAGGACTTCATCTGCTTTCATGATTAATGGATGGGTCCTTTTTTCCCAATTCTTGCCTGCGCCGAGGCTTCGGCATCCAGAACGTATTGAAATAACTGGATTCCGGCATTCTCCGGAATGACGCTTAGAAGAGATTTCGGACTTTTTACGAAACCATCAAATTTAAAACAGCCACATTCCCTCAATTAAAAAATCCGATAGGTTAACCAGCCAGAAAATCACCGAAATGAATGATGTGATCGAAGAAATCCTCTTCCCGGATACGACTTGAAAGGCCGCCTTCATATATCA
>JAOZUU010000366.1:0-2389 GCA_029938515.1 Desulfobacterales bacterium
AAAAATTAAATCCACCATCTTACTTGTCTTTTTGCCCGTGTTCCGCGTTACGTCGCTGGTTACATACAACCAGTATGAAACCAGCGACGCGCCTTGAACACGAACAAAAATCCGGCGTTATCCCGGTGGATTTTATTCTTTCCGAGGCCCTAACCTGAGATACCTAACTTATACAGCAGGAAATGTCAAATTTGTAATATGCATGTACCGGCAAGTATTTAGGCCCCGGAAAATTTCCTTGACTTTACTTGGAATTTCGCTACACTGCCGAAAGTGTTCCCCGCCAACCCCATTCGATAGGCTTTTAGAAAATGTTTTTGGTCCTACTGCAAGCGGGACTAGAGAGAGCCCTCTTGAGTAAGGCGTACCCCCGTACGTCGTCGAAGGGGGGCAACCGATAACGCAGCCCAAAAACTTTATCTGGAAGACTAAAAGAGGAGGTAATAGAATGTCGAATCAAGTCACTTCGGATACCTTCAGTCAGATCATGGATTTAAGTGGAAGTGTTATGCTGGCGAAAGACCTGGATAATCTTGGAAATACCGTAACACAGGAAGTTGCGGGTTTTGCAGCATGCGAATCGGTTTTCCTTCACGTGATTGCACCGCAACTATTCACGCCGCGTCTCTACGAAAAAAATATTTCGGGAAATGCTCAAAAAGAATTGAAATCTGTCTGTGAGGACAAAATTGATCACCTGACCAGCCTCCCGCAAGCAACTATTGCTCCCAAGGCATGGCGAGTGAACAACGAGTTCACTGTTTATCCTTTAAAGGATGAATGCGAGTATATTGGTTTACTGGGAATTGGACTGAATGGTAACGGCTTGCCGGCTTCATCGAACCACTGGGAGTGGTTTCTGAATATACTGTCCTGCACCACCAACCGGATGGCTGAACAATGTAAATCAGAGCGGCAGCTGGCCCACATGAATACATACATGACTGTCAGTTCCATGCTTGCGCAATCCATTGGTTTGGGTGAAATGATTGAAACAGCCCTGTACTGCTGCATGGAGATTAGTTCCGCAGAGGCCGCCACCGTCTTGCTGCTGAATGATGAAAAAGAAAGATTCTTTTTTTATAAGGCCGAGGGGCCGACCAAACTGCAGGTGCTGGAAGCCACCTTTCCTGCCGATCAGGGTATTGCCGGTTTTGTGAATCAATCCGGGATGTCGGAGGTTATCAACGATGTTTCCAATGATTCACGCTTTTATAAACAGATCGATAAGGATTCCGGCTACCACACTCGCAATATGATTGCGGTTCCGCTGATTGCCGGCGAAGAGCCGGTAGGCGTGCTCGAAGTGCTGAACAAGATTGATGGTAAAGATTTCACTGAAGCGGAACATCTTTCACTGATGATGATCGCCGAGGAAGTGGCCTTTGCGGTACGAAATGCCAAAATCTTCGAATGTGTAGTCGATAGTTACTGCAAACAACGCCAGGGACTGAACACCTGCGCCGGCTGCAAACGCCCTTTGGGATCGTGGACACCTTGTGTTAAGTATCGCGAAGAAATTTGTTGAATACTACCCTTTTTTCTCTGTTTTCCTGGCCTTGGCCTCATAAAGGCGTTTGTCGGCTTGCGTCAAAAAATCTTCAGGACTCAAACCGTGTGAGAATTGGGCGTATCCAACACTTACACCGAGATTGCACACCTCGCGGATGGATGTTTCAATTCGTTTCCGGATGGTTTGGGTAATATCCGAGTCTGCATCGATCAAAATGACGGCAAATTCGTCCCCGCCGTATCGATAGCCGGAATCCACACCTTGACGGATATTGGCGTTGATAATACCGCCGACCTTCTGCAACAGCTTGTCGCCCCCCAAGTGGCCGAGGGTATCGTTATATCGCTTGAAATCATCCAGATCGAGAAAGATCAACGCGAGCGGATGGTTTTGTCGCTCCGCCCGTATGACCTCGTCCCCGAGACGTGTATGGAAATGTCTTTGGTTGTAAAGCCCGGTCAGTGAATCCGTGATGGACAGTCGTCTGAGCTTTTGTTTAATGTCGCGTTCAATGATGGCACGTCTGATTTTGGCTTCAAGTTCTTCGATGACAAAGGGTTTATTGATGAAATCGGAGGCACCTGAATTTACAACATCGACATAGCTGTACTCCTTGTAATAGCCCGTCATGGCGATGGTGGACATCTGCGGGTATTCATCCATCGTCTGTTGAATCAATTCCAAACCATTCATACCCGGCATTTTGATATCGGTTAAAAGGAAGGTGTATGCTTTTTCTTTTAAAGCCTTCAGTGCATCGTGCCCGTTGTTTACAGATTCTGCCTGAAAACCGAGATGTCTGAGCATCCCCACAATGGGTTCACTTACAAATTCCTCATCATCCACCACGAGTATAATCTCGCTATCGTATTGAAT
>JAOZUU010000366.1:2489-3929 GCA_029938515.1 Desulfobacterales bacterium
TGGCTGAAAGCAGAAAAATCCGGCTCTTGCGGGAACCAGATCGCCCAAGCGTAAAACTATGATAATCCGGCCATTTTTACAAACTTTTCGGCCAGGGGATCTTCGGAAAGGTTTTCCATCACATATATCAGCGCATGCGTCCCATCCGGCAAAATATCGCCCACGCCGTAAGTGTTGTCTTCGTCATCCACAAGGACCGGCTGACCGTAAGTGTCGGCCGAATGTTCAACCGTCAATCGCATGGACGCGCTTTTTCATTTTTATATGAACACTCATGGTTTTACGGTTATTTTTATATTCCCGTCCCTATCATACGCCGGAATAAACGAGGGCTTATTTAAAAGAACCTCGACAACATGTTGGCCATATATTTTATTTAAATTATCCACGATATAACCGCCAACACCTCTCGTTGTAAAAGGCGCATCATAGGGCATATCTTCAAGCATGTCCTTCCAGTGCTTTTCTAATATTTCAAGAACGTTTTTATCCTTGCATTCCCACTCATCTTCCATTTCATCAAAACGGGCTAATGTCTCCCCAAGTTTTATTACCAGCATAATATAGACCTTACATTAAGCTTGGGCACGGCATATCGTCCCTCAAAGAGAGAGGGTGCGCTTTAATGGTTCGCGCAAAAATAACTTCACATTCCGGGTGCCTCAGCGCCTGAAATTGTGAATTTATTTTTGTGCGAACCCTGAGCGACTGAAATTCTTCCGGAGAAAGGAGAAGCAAATACCGGCTCTTTCGAGTCCCTGTCGCACAGGCGCAGGGACTATATATATCGAATGATCGTATTTTGCAATGAAAGATGGTTTTACCGTACGACCCGTCCTTTGGATGGAATCGGTTGACCAATATCCCTTATTTATTTTGCCCTGGCGGTTTCTTCGGCTTCTTTTTCGGTTTTTTCGGTTTCTTTTTCGGTTTCTCCGGTTTATTCTTTTTGTCCTTGTCTTTCTTACCCTTTGAAATGACCCGGCCCGGTGCAAAATCACTGGGGGAGGTATCAAGTTGCTTCAAGATGGCCCCCCAACCCATATCTTTGTGCATTGCGATGATTGCTTCCCAGGGGGCATCAACATCTTCAAGATCAGAGATCAACAGGGCACGGCCAATCCCGCCAAATCCGTTTCCGCTACAGTGTACCCTCATAATGTCCTCATAACTGGCAGCAAATTCTGTAGCATATACGGTGGCAATCGGATGCCCTACACGCATACAGCCATTTTCATCGTTCTCATAATCGCAGGCGTCTCCGTCTCCGTCTCCATCCACGTCTGCCTGACCAGGATTGGGAACCGACGGACAATTGTCTTCTCCGTCTGGCACACCGTCGCCATCGATATCTCCGTACGATTCGCAAGCGTCTCCCACTCCGTCTTCATCCCAGTCTTGCTGGAAAAGATTGGGAACTAACGGGCAGTTGTCTTCGCC